>CAIWVR010000595.1 GCA_903916165.1 uncultured Hyphomicrobiales bacterium
GCGGCAGGCCTTCGGTGCCACGCCGGAGGCGGTGGCGGAAGCTGCCGCGCAGATGGGTTTCCCGGTCGTGCTGAAAATCCGCTCGCCCGATATTCTGCACAAGACGGAAGCCGGCGGGGTGGCGCTCGATTTGCGCGATGCAGAGGCGGTGCACCGCGCAGCGGTCGCCATGCTCGCCAGCGCGCGGGCCTACAAGCCGGATGCGCGCATCGACGGATTCGAAGCCCATGAAATGGTGAGCGGCGGCGTCGAGGCCATTGTGGGGGCGCGCGACGATGTGCTCTACGGCCCCATGCTGCTGGTGGGCTCTGGCGGCGTGCTGGTCGAGTTGCTCGACGACGTGTCGCTCGACATGCTGCCGGTTGACGAGGACGCCATTGCCGCCCGTGTTGAAAAGCTGAAACTTGCAAAGCTGCTGTCGGGCTATCGCGGGCGTCCAGCGGCGGATGCAAAGGCGCTTGTGACGGCGGCCGCCGGGCTTGGCCGCTTCTTCCTCGATCATCGCGCCAAAATATCCGACATAGAGATCAACCCGCTCGTGGCCCGCGAGGCTGGACGCGGCGTGGTCGCTCTCGATATACGGGTGATCTGGCGGTGACGACCTTCGTCATTGCGAGGAGCGTAGCGACGAAGCAATCCATCTAGCGGCTGCCGCAAGATGGATTGCTTCGCTTCGCTCGCAATGACGAGGCGGAGGTTTCACGGAACCGACGAACACGGAGAACAGAATGTCAGGCGCGCGCGGTTGGGCTGTGTTTCGTTTCCGCGACTATCGCGCCTTCATCATCTGCCGGTTCCTGTGGACGCTCGGCCTGCAGGTCCAGAACGTTGCCATCGCCTGGCTTGTCTATCTCGTCACCAATGATCCGTTTTCGCTGGGTCTTATCGGCCTGTGCGCCTTCATTCCCAGCGTGCCCCTGTCGCTGGTGACGGGACCGGCGGCCGATCGCTATGACCGGCGCTGGATCATCATCCTGTCCTGCGCGCTCATGACGGTCTGCGCCGTCGCGCTGCTGCTCCTGCTGTTGAATGGCTGGCTCGCGCCGGGCCGCATGGTGCCGGTCTATGCCGCGATCATTCTGGTGGGCTCGGCCCGTGCTTTCGCCAATCCTGCCGGGCAGGCCTTGATGAGCGTGCTGGTGCCCGACGAAGAATTCCCCAGCGCCGTGGCGTGGAACAATTCGACCAACCAGATGGCCAGTGTCAGCGGCCCGGCGCTGGGCGGTGTGCTGGTGGCGTTCGGCCACACGATTCCCTTCATCGTCTCGGCCAGCTGCTTTATCGTTGCGATGTTCTTCGCCTATGCCATCAAGGCGCGGCCGCCGCGGGCTGAAAAGATCCGCGCGACCTGGTCGGTGATTGTCGCGGGCTACAAGTTCATCTGGACACGGCCCGTCATTCTTGGTGCCATCACGCTCGATCTGGTTGCTGTGCTGCTGGGCGGGGCGACCGCTCTGCTGCCCGTCTTCGCCAAGGACATTTTCCTGACCGACGCCTGGGGCGTCGGCGTGCTGCGCTCGATGTCCTCGGTGGGGTCGATCGTCGCCGCGCTGGTGCTCGCCAATTATCCGCTGCGCACCCATGTCGGGCGCACCATGTTCTTTTGCGTCATCGTCTTCGGCCTGTGTACGATCGGCTTTGGCCTGTCGACCAATATTGTGATGGCGGGCGCATTTCTCCTGGTGCTCGGTGCCGTCGACATGGTCAGCGTCGTCATCCGCCAGTCGCTGATACAGATCGAGACGCCCAACGAGATGCGCGGCCGCGTCATGGCCGTGCACACCATTCTCACCGGCACGTCCAACCAACTCGGTGAATTCGAATCCGGTGTCCTCGCGGCCCTGATCGGGGCCGTGCCGACGGTGATTTTCGGCGGCGTCAGCGCCATAGTTGCCGCATTGGTGTGGATGCGCCTGTTCCCGAGCCTGCGGGACCGCGAGAAGATCTAGACCGTCGGGCTGAGGAAGTTTCCGCTCGCCGGATCGACCCAGACCAACTCGTCCGTGACGGCCCGGACGCCGGGCATGTTTTCGGCGCAAACGCGGATCGCGTCGCGTTCGCGGTCGTCGAGAATCGTGCCGGCCAGCGTGACGTGCCCGTCGCGCACGGCGACATGGATCGACCCCTGCGGTGCCCAAGTCTCGGCGTTGATGGCGATGAGGATCGCTTCCTTGAGGTCGGCGTCGCTGTGCGGGCCAGCGCTCATTGCCTCCGTCGCATTCACGAAGGCGCGCAGCAGATCAGCACGTGTGACAATGCCCACGACCACACTGTCGCGCAGCACGGGCACGCGCTTCACGCGGTGCTTTTCCATCAGCGCCACAATGGCTGCAAGCGAGGCGCGCTCATCGACGAAGACCGGATTATTCGTCATCACATCCGCCACGCGGCGGGAATGGCTGTGGACGTAGTCGGTCGCGCTGCGGCCCGGGCCGAGCAGGAATTCGAGCCATTTCGGGCGATGCTTTTCCGTGCCGATTTCGGCGCGCCGCAGCAGGTCGCCCTCGCTGACAATGCCTGCGAGACGGCCAGTCTCGTCGACAACGGGCAGGCCGCTGACGCGATGGTCGAGCATGGTGGTGATCGCCTGCCGCACGCTCGCGCCGGGCGATATGGTGATCGTGGGTGACGTCATGACCTGACAGGCTTCCATCGCGCCCTCCTGATGTCGTGTCATCCAGACTGCCTCCGCTTGCGCGGGGGCGCCTTGATAACGATCAAGACAGTGCAACGCAGCTCAGGCCGGGTTGGTCGCCTTTGGCGAAGGCGTAGCGGCGGCGCTGGTCGCGGGCAGGCGGGCAATCATGTCGATCAATGCGCGGTCGTGCAGCACGACCATGCGTTCCTTCGGCTTCAGCCAGTCGACCGCATCCTCCAGTGTTTCCGCATCGTTCAGCTTGGCGATGGCGATGGCGCGATCCGGCTCGATCTGCCCGCGGCGGCGCGGATTGGCGGGCGGCAGAAACAGGTCGTGGTGCGCGCGCAGGGTCTTGTCGGTGTGAATGGCACGAATGCCGTCCGATTCGTCCTGTCCATCCGCGGCGAGCTGGCTCGCCAGTGCATTGGCGCGCACGGCGATTGCCGGCGGGACCGATTCTTCGGGGGTGAGAAGAAGACCGGCACGCTTCAACGCGAGGCCGATGAACAGCTGCCCGCTCGCCCAGGAGATCGCGATGGCCAAAATCAACCCGGCGATGGTGGGCGAC
>CAIWVR010000596.1 GCA_903916165.1 uncultured Hyphomicrobiales bacterium
CGCGCGCGCCCGCGTCGCGCTCACCGGTCTCACCGTCGCCGAGCATTTCCGCGACCAGGGACAGGACGTGCTGTTCTTCGTGGACAATATCTTCCGCTTCACGCAGGCGGGTTCGGAAGTGTCCGCGCTGCTCGGCCGCATCCCCTCGGCGGTGGGCTATCAGCCGACGCTCGCCACCGACATGGGCCTGCTGCAGGAACGCATCACGACGACGACCAAGGGTTCGATCACCTCGGTGCAGGCGATTTACGTGCCCGCCGATGACTTGACCGATCCGGCGCCCGCCGCCTCCTTCGCCCATCTTGACGCGACGACCGTTCTGTCGCGCTCGATCGCCGAAAAGGGCATCTACCCGGCTGTGGATCCGCTCGACTCGACCTCGCGCATGCTGTCCCCGCTGATCGTCGGCGACGAGCATTATGGTGTTGCCCGTCAGGTGCAGCAGACGCTGCAGCGCTACAAGTCGCTGCAGGACATCATCGCCATTCTGGGCATGGACGAATTGTCCGAAGAGGACAAGCTGACCGTGGCGCGCGCCCGCAAGATCGAGCGCTTCCTGTCGCAGCCGTTCCATGTCGCGGAAATCTTTACCGGCTCGCCTGGCAAGCTCGTGTCGCTCGCCGACACCATCAAGGGCTTCAAGGGTCTGGTTGAAGGCAAGTATGATCACCTCCCCGAGGCCGCCTTCTACATGGTCGGCACGATCGAGGAAGCGATGGAAAAGGCGCAGCGCCTCGCAAAGGAAGCTGCATAATTTTGAACATCCGGAGCGCGCATCTCGCGCGCTCCGGCCGCAGATTCTTCCACGATGCGCCATGGCGCAGCCTGGCTGAGTGCCCCCGGTTGGAGACAGGTTATGGCCGCTTTTCACTTCGAGCTCGTGTCGCCCGAACGCCTCATCTTTTCAGGTGAGGTTGAACAGGTCGTCGTGCCCGGATCCGAGGGCGTGTTCACCGTGCTCAGAAACCATGCACCGATGATGTCGACGATTCGCCCGGGCGTGATTGAAGTCACCTCCGCAACCGGCCCCAGCAAGCTGTTCGTGCGCGGTGGTTTCGCGGACGTGTCCGAGAAAGGCCTCACCATCCTCGCCGAGCAGGCGATTCCGGTGTCCGAACTCGACGGGGCCAAGATCGACGCCGATCTGCGCGCGGCGGAAGAGGATGTCGAGGATGCCTCGACCGATGCAGCCCGTGACGCAGCAACGCTGCGCGCCGACCAGTTGCGCGCGATGCGCAGCGCGCTCCAGTCCTGATCAGGCCCCAAGCAGGTAGCGCGAATCCTGAAGGGCTTGGCGCACCTCATAGGCGTGGAACTGCGTGAACACGCGTTTCAGCCAGCTGCGCAGATCCGCCCGCACGACCAGCGACATGTCCTCGGGCGGCGGGGACCGCAAGAATTTCGTAAGCGAAAAATTCTGTGCTTCGATAATGTTGCGCGCGGATCCATCGAGCCTTGGTATCTGAAATGAATGGTGCGCATTGAATGCATCGAGATGGTCGTGGACCTTTTCGCCCAGTTGAACCGGCCCTTGGTTGATGACAGGGATCAATTCGCCGCAGAGGGCCTCTCCGAGCGCGCGAGCCGCCTCGACAGCAACCCGCGACCCGTTGCTGAGATAGAGAACCACATGTTTGAAGCTGTTCTTTCCCGCCTCCTCCACGAGCCCGATATCGCGGACCTGCGTGAAGAAGCGTGTATAGACCTGCGAGGAAACCTCGACGATCCGCGCCTCGTCACCCGGTGCCACGAGCCTGTCGAACAGCGCGATCTGGCCACGTGTCGTTGACAGGTCGGTGATCGTGCAGGCGTGCGGAAACCAGCCACCGAGCGCACGGCTGTGCGGATCCGTGTCGAAAAGCGCAAATGGGCGCTTCTCGAACGACAGATAGTCGCACAACAGGCGCGTCACCGTGCTCGTGCCTGTCTTTGCATGTGGCGAACAGACAATATAGATCGGCGTCCTTGACATGAACCGGCCCGCGCTCAGGCGCTGCGGCGCAGTTCAGGGGCAATCAGCGCGACGAGCCCGATCGCGTCGAGTTCGTTGGCAATGTTGCGCATCCAGGTGCGCACATAGCCACGCAGGACGAAGGAACCCTGCTTGCCTGAGACGAAATTCGCGAAGGACACGCCATTCAGCTCGACCTGCTCATAGGCCATTTCGTCGAGCTTGGGGACAGTGATCTCGCCCGCGCATTGTACGTCAGCAAAATAGGACGCATAGCTCTTCGGATCCCATTCGAAGAAGGTCGTATCGTTGATGTGGTTCTTGGCGAGATAGTAATGGGCATCCTTCACATAGGGTGAGATGTCAGCAATCTCGCCCAGCGAGGAGACCGAGGGGCCGAGCACGTGGATGATGATGAAGGTGAAATGGCCGTCATTGACCGCGTCGAGAAATCCGACATTGCCGAGAACTTTCAGCGTTTCTGTCAGCATGCCGGCGCGAACATCGATCACCGTCGTCTTGGCCAGCGTGTCGTTCAGCGTATCGAGCACACGCATCTGGTCGGAGGTTTCGGTGATGTCGACGATGGTGGTTTCGTCGGGATGAAAGCGGTGGAGCGCACCGCGCGGGGCTTCGGTGTCGAAGGCACGGGCAGGAATGTTGCGTCCAGCCAGATAATCGAGAACAGCGCGGGAAAGGGTTGTCTTGCCAACGCCGCCCTTGTCGGCACCAACCAGAATGACGGCAGGTTTCATCGTAAAAACTCCGAATAAAAAAAAGACCTATCTAAAACTTGGCTGATCTTACATGAAAGACGGGATCGGCAATACGCCCCACCGCTCCCTTTGCGGGAGTTTCCGACTCCGCCAGCCGGCTTGCCAGCCCGGTTGGCCCTCCGTAAGGTCCGATCGAGACGCGACCGCTCGGGGGACCTGCGACGATGTTGCCGCAAGCGGCTGATTATAAGACGCTAATCGCTGGTTTCAGCTGGCATATTCCAGACAGATTCAACATTGGAACTGCGGTTTGCGATGCCTGGGCGGCGGTCGATCCGCAGCGCCCGGCGCTGGTTGAGTGGACCCGGGATGGGCTTGTTATCCACACTTACGAAGAGCTGCGCCGGGCGTCCAATCGCCTTGCATGGGTATTTCTGCGCCGGGGTGTGCGCGCAGGCGACCGCGTGGCGCTGTTGCTGCCGCAATCGCCCGAGACCTTGATCGCCCATATCGCCATCTACAAGATCGGTGCGATCGCCCTGCCGCTCGCCGCGCTGTTCGGCGTGGATGCGTTGGAATATAGGCTGACCGATTCCCGATGCGCGGCGATCGTCACCGATGCGAAGGGCGTCGCGAAACTGCGCACGATCGGGACAGAGGCCTTGCCCGACCTGCGCCTGATCTGGAGTGTGGATGGGGCAGACGGATCCGTGCGCGGCCTGAGGGCGGATATGGCGGCGGAGTCAGAAGCCTTCACGCCCGTCGAGACGGGTGCCGATGAGCCGGCGCTGATGATTTACACATCCGGCACGACCGGCCAGGCCAAGGGCGCGCTGCATGGCCATCGCGTCCTTCTCGGCCATGTGCCGGGCGTGCAGTTCCCGCATGAATTCTTCCCCCAGACAGGCGACCGCATCTGGACGCCGGCCGACTGGGCCTGGGCGGGCGGCTTGCTGAATGTCCTCCTGCCGTCGCTTTATCTCGGCGTCGCCGTGGTCTGCCGCAAGTTCGAACGCTTCGATCCCGAAGCCGCGCTGGCCCTGATCGACGAGGCCGGCATTCGCAACGCCTTCATCCCGCCGACTGCACTGCGCATGTTGCGGGCGATCCCCGAGCCACGGAAGACGTTCAAGCTCGACCTGCGCACACTGGCGTCGGGCGGCGAATCGCTGGGTGCCGAAGTCTATGAATGGGGCCGCGCCGCCTTCGGCCTGACCATCAATGAATTCTACGGACAGACGGAATGCAATCTGGTGCTCGCGTCCTGCGCCGCCCTCGGCGTCTCGCGCGCGGGCGCCATCGGCAAGGCCGTGCCGGGCCATCAGGTCGCCGTCCTTCGCGACGATGGCACTGTCTGCGAGCCCGGCGAAATGGGGCAGGTCGCCATCGCGCGTCCCAATCCGGTGATGTTTCTGGAATATTGGGACCGCCCGGCCGCGACCGCGGACAAGTTTATTGGCGACTGGATGACGACGGGCGACCTCGCACGTCAGGACGAGGACGGTTACGTCTTCTTTGTTGGCCGCGACGATGACATCATCACCTCATCAGGCTATCGCATCGGCCCGGGCGAGATCGAGGATTGCCTGTTGCGCCATCCCGCGGTCTCGATTGGCGCGGCAATCGGCAAGCCGGATGCGCTGCGCACAGAAATCGTGAAGGCCTTTATTGTCCTGAAGGCGGGCTATGAGCCCTCTGTCGCACTGGCCGACGACATTCGCGACTTCGTGCGGGCGCGGCTTTCCGCGCATGAATATCCGCGCGAGATCGCTTTCGTCGGAGACTTGCCGCTGACCACAAGCGGCAAGGTGATTCGCCGCCTGCTGCGCGATCAGGCCTGACCGAACAGGCCGGCACCGGCACCCGGCACCAGCGGATTGTTTTCCAGCGCCGCGCGATCGGGCGTGTCGGTGCGCGCGATATTGGCAAAGGCGGCCCATAATTTATCGACAAAATCCGCCGTCAGGTCTTTCAGGATGAAGACGATGCGCGTGGTGTGGTCCGCATCCGGCCAGGCTTGAAGCCGCACGGGCGGGTGGAAGACATGCTGCACGCCATGGATCACAAGCGGGCGTGCAAGATCGTCGCTGAGCGCGACAATGCCTTTCACGCGCAGCAGGTTTGGTCCGTGGAATTCGCGCAGCATGTTCAGGAAGAGATCGAAGCCGCGCGGATCGAGCGGCCTGTCGGAGCGCAGGCAATGCGCGCGGATGCTGGCATCGTGACGGTTGACGTCATGCGCGTGGCCATGACCGTGGTGATGACCATGGCCGTGGTGGGCATGCGCCTCCGCCTCTTCCACGGCTTCGGCGTTCAACCACCGGCCGACATCGGCAATCTTGGTGTGGGGATCGTAAAGGCCGGTGTCGAACAGCTTTGCAGCGCTGGCGTCCTTCGCCTCGATGAGGCGCGCGGCAGGGTTCAGCGCCGCGAGACGGTTTTTCAATGAAGCGATCTTCAGGACGGCGTCCGGCAGCAGGTCGGTTTTCGACAGCACCAGCCGGTCTGCGACGGCCGCCTGTTTCACCGATTCCTCATGCGCGTTCAGCGTCGCCTCGCCATTGACCGCATCAACCAGCGTGATCACGCCCTCAAGCCTGTAGCGCAGCATGAGATAGGGGTGGAACATGATCGTGTGCAGGACGGGCGCTGGATCGGCGAGGCCGGTGGTCTCGATCAGCACGCGCACGAAAGGCGCGATGCGCCCGTTGTCGCGGCGCTTCAGCAGGTCTTCGAGAGTCGAGACGAGGTCGCCGCGAATCGTACAGCACAGGCAGCCCGATGACATCAGGATCATGTCCCCATCGGATTTTTCCACCAGCAGGTGATCGAGGCCGATTTCGCCAAATTCATTGATCAGGACGAGCGTGTCGGACAGGTCAGGGTCGCGCAGGAGGCGATTGAGCAGCGTCGTCTTGCCGGCACCGAGAAAGCCGGTGAGCACCGACACCGGGATCGGTGGCGGTGGCCTGCGCTGAAGGGGCGACATTTTGCCCGCTTCGCTCACGGTGTCTTTTCCTTCTCCTGGTCAGTGGCCTTGGTGCCCTTGGTGCTCTTGGCAGCCTTGGCGGGCTCTGGCTTCTGGCTGGTGATCTTTTTGGGTTGCGCCTTGCCGTTGGCGGCCGGCTTGCCGGCGATCTTTGCCTTGCCTGCAAGATCCGTCTTTTGTGCCACCGTCATGTTTGCGCGGGCCTTGTCGCGGGCCGCGGTCTTGGCCTTGTCCTCTTTCAGGCGTTTCGCGTCGGGCGCGGCATGCAGGGCAGCCTGTTTCGCTGCGGGCTTTTTGGCGGCGCTCTTGACGGGAATGGCACGCGACGCTGTTGCACCTATGCCCTGATGTGGCGCGTAGGCCCTCGCATTGGGCGAGGCAGACACGGGTGCGGTGCGCGCCATGGCGACCGGGCCGGTCCAGTCCGGCTTGCGGCCCACGAAAACCTCGACCGGCTCGAACACCGGACGCGAACCCAGCGCAATGGCGCGCGCCGCCGCGGGATTGTCGTCGACGGAAGCCGCCGGCTGAACAACCGCGAGATCGTCCTCCTGCACCACTTTCCTGTGCCGTCCGCAAATGTCCTGGCGCATGTTGGGTGGCGTGCCGCCGACCTCGGGCAGCGAGCTGAGATCCGCCTTGCGCAGGAAGCTGTAAGTCCCAAATCCGAGGTCGAACAGGTTCGCTGCCTTGATCGTCCGTGAGCGCGCATTGGGCGAGCCCATCACCACGACGACAATGTGCCGGCCATTGCGCGTCGCGCTGGCGACGACGTTGAAGCCCGAGGGGCAGACAAAGCCGGTCTTCATGCCGTCCGCGCCCGGATAGCGGCCGAGCAGGCCATTATGCGTCGGAATCACCCTGTCACCGAGCTTCAGCGCGCCGATGCCATAGAGGCCCGCAGCCTGAGGAAAATCGGTGTAGAGGGCGCGGGCGAGCATCGCCATGTCACGCGCCGAACTGATGTGATGGGCGTCGAACAATCCGTTCGGATTGACGAAATGCGATTGCCGCATGCCAAGCGCTGCTGCGCTGCGATTCATCTGCGCCGCGAAATCCTCCACCGATCCCGACACGCCTTCAGCGATCATGATGGCGATATCATTGGCTGATTTGACCATCAGCATCTTCAACGCATTGTCGAGCGTGACCTCGGTGCCGGGATTGAAGCCCATTTTCGAGGGCGCGGCGCGCGCCGCACGGGTCGAGACGACGAAGGGCGTGTCCATCGACAGGCGGCCGTCCCGCACGGCCTGCAGCGCGACATAGGCGGTCATCAGCTTGGTGAGGGAGGCGGGATACCAGGGGCGCGTGGCGTCTTCCTGTGCGAGAACCTCGCCGGTGACGAGATCGGCGACGAGCGAGGGCGTTGCAGCATGGGCGCCGACGCTCGCCATCAGCAGGGCAAGCATGCCGGCCAGGCCGCGAGACAAGAAACAAGTCATCCAAACCATCCGCATTCAATCGATCCCGTATGCGTGCGACTGACCAGAGCTTGGGCCTTTGGCGGTCTCGCCGCAAGCTTCGCTCGCCAAGCTAAAAATGCGCCAATCTGTTCCCGATATCCAGTTCGCCTGCGCTCTTTTCATGGCTGTGGGTGTCCCTGCTCACTCGCCAGGGGCGCGCGCCTCGATCGCCAGGGCGTGGACGCCATCCCTCAACTCGGCCGCGACAAGGGCGTTGATGGCGCGATGACGTTCGAGTCGACTTTTGCCCGCAAAGGCCACAGAGACCACCTTGACCCTGAAATGCGTCTCTCCGCGTGGTTCTCCCTCGCCGGGGTGGAGCATGTGCCCGGCATGCTGCGCGGATTCGTCGATGACTTCCAGCGACGACGGTTGCAGGGCAGCTTCAATCTTGGCTGCGATTATGGCCTTAACGCTGGCTTCGTTTTGCGGCATGATATCTTTCCTGCTACTTTGATCCCTTGCGGGACCGATGGCTTCCTAGCACATTGCCGCGTGGCGGCGTCGCTTTCGTCAGTCCGGCCATTGTCCGGGCTGGATATGCTGGCCGCGCGCACGACATCACATTCAACGGGATGCAAAGACGCAGCCTCCCGTCAGCGTCCATCAGCCGCGCCTCCTTGCCGGGGCATAACCCAGATCAGTAATGTTTCCCGCATGGATTTGAATTCGCCGATTTTCAAGCGCATCCGCGTCAAGCGCGAGCCGGAGCCCCTGCCCTCGGCAACACGGTGCGATCATCCGGGCTGCGAGGTGACGGGCGAGTTTCGCGCGCCCAAGGGACGGCTGCGCGAAGGGCAGTATTTCTGTTTCTGTCTTGATCACGTGAAGGAATATAATGCGTCCTACAATTATTTTAGGGGCATGACCGACGACGATGTCGCCAAATACCAGAAAGAGGCGGTGGTCGGCCACCGGCCGACCTGGAACATGGGCGTCAACCGTGGCGGCAAGGGCCATCGCGAGGAGGGGGTCGAGCCGGACGCTTTCGTCGACCCCATGGGAATCTTCCGTAACCGCACGCCCGGCGGGGCGGACGCCCAGCCCCGCCGGCCCCGCTACGGATTGGCTGCGACGAAAGCCCTGAATACCCTCGGCCTCGATGAAACGGCTGATGCGGAAACCATCAAGGCGCGCTACAAGGATTGGGTCAAAAAACTTCATCCGGACGCCAATGGCGGCGATCGGTCGCTGGAAGATCGCCTCCGGGAGATCATTCAGGCGTATAAGGTTCTGAAATCGGCCAAGCTCGCCTGAGTCTGGTCTCTGCCGCGCGGAAGGC
>CAIWVR010000597.1 GCA_903916165.1 uncultured Hyphomicrobiales bacterium
CGCCAACCATCACAGTGGCCTGAACCACGGCCTCCCGCTTGCAGCCGGCCGGCCGCATGGCGGTCCGGTCACCCTGATAGGCTGCAAAAAGGCTCAGGGGCGAACGGTCAAGGCGATTTTCGACACCAAGGCTCCAGTTCAGGACATCGGTCGGGTATTTGTGGCCGTTTTCGTAAGCAGGCCCCTTGGTATAGCCAAGCTCGGCGCTGAGCTGCAGATCGGGGTCGATGAAATAGCGCGTGATGCCCCGCACAAACCAGTATGTCTGGAGCATGGTGTGGTCAGAATTGGTGAATTGGTCGCCGTAAACGGCCTGCCCGTAGAAGGTGAGCGCACCAATATATTTTTGCGCTTCAAGACCCACGATGGCACCATTGTGGGAACCATTATAGCCGAGGCTGTTCAGCCCGGTGAGGCCAGCAAAGACACCATAGGCATGCGACCATGTTTCGCGGTACGCGAGATGCGTCCCCGTCACGCCGCTGACGCGGTTTTCGCGCGAGCCGCTCTGGCTCTTATAGCCTGATGTGGCCTCGGATTCGGACGAAAATTGCAGGCTGACGCTGTTGGAGAGCCAATGATTGGCCGCGCCGACCGCGCCCATGGCAACAGCATTGCCCTTCGGTTATTCGGTGGCCGTCCTGAGATATGACGGATTGCTCCAGGCCATTCCGGTGCCGCCGACATATATGCCGAGATAGCCGCTGACACTCTGCGCCGTCACAACGGGTGCCGGAGGCGGGGTGCGCACCGGCAGGTCGGCGGCAAAGGCTGCGAAGGACACAAGTGCAAGCGCCGCGGTGGAGAGCATCGTCTTAATCATGCATGGCCTCTTTTGACCCAATGATCGTGCTTTAATTTTTATTCTGATCGGCTTTATGTTTACATTCTCTTAAGATATTTTCGGTTTGACGGCCATGCGCCTTAACCATCCACAGCATCTCCCCGGAGTGCCTCGAGTGAAGGAGCTATTTGATATAATTCACTATTTTTTGTGTTAATTCATGCGTGGTACAGAAGTGTTCTTCGCAGATCACTCCCGACTAGATCAAGCTAAAAAATACAATTATCTCTTATTTTGAAAATAATATTAAATTTTGGTGTCCCTCCTGCTGGCTTTGGCCCCGCAGGGATGGCCGTCGCCATGCACAAACGCATGAGCGCTTTCTGGCGGGTGCTGACCTGGCTGGCAAAACGGCTGCAGGTCAGCAATATGTCGACCGGCCAGACTTCGTCTCATCCTTTACTTGCCCAGCTGATTGGCGCGTTCGATCAGCTCGGGCGGCAGGCTGTACACGCGCTTGAGGACATCGGCGATCTGTTCGCCAGTGACCGGTGCAACATCCAGTTGCTGTATGCGCGCTTCAGCCAGAAAAGCCTCGTCGCGCATGGTCGCATGGAAAGCGTTGCGGAGCAGGGCGACGCGCTCGGGAGCAACGCCGGGCGGCGCAATGACCGGGCGGCCAAGATATTGCGGCGTGAAGATCAGCTCCAGCAACTGGCGCGCGCGCTCATCCTGCACCAGCTCGAAGATCAGCGGCGCGGCGGGATAGGCGGCGTCCTTTGCCATGCCAAGCTGCATCAGCACTTTCACCTTGCCCTGCTCGGCCAGCGGATTGATGCGCCCGCGAAAGGCGGCTGACGAGCCACCCGAGACATGTCCATCGGCCTCGCCGTTTTCCATGGCCAGCAGGGCTTCCTGCGAGCCGGGATATCCGGGGACGACCTTCATCTTGAAGCCAAGCACTTCATTCAGGACCAGCGGAAAGGTGCTTGGGCCAGAGCCCGGTCCAGTTCCACTCATCACCACCGGACGGCTGCGCAATTGCTCGAGCGTCTGTGCCGGCGCCTTGTCGGTCAGCAGGAGAAGCCCGAGATCCTGCTGTGGGCTTCCGATCCAGTTGAACTGCTCGGCCTTGAACTGATAGGCGGCGGGATTGGGTGCCAGCAGGGGTGCCAGTGCCACTTCGCGTGTCAGCAACGCCAGGACCGTGCCGTCACGTGGCGGGATCGTCGCCATGTAATTGGCTGCCCGGACACCGCCAGCACCGGGCATGTTGCGCACGATGAGTGTCGGCTGGCCCGGAATCAGCCGGCCGAAATGACGCGCGATGATACGGCCATATTGATCGTAACCGCCGCCAACCGTATTGGCGACGATCAGCTCGATGGTCTTGCCCGCATAAAAGTCCGCCGCGCGGACCGGTTGCAGCGCTAGGCAGAACATGGCGGCCAGCGCCAAGCTCATCTTGCAGAAAGGCCTGTTCAACAAAGCGATCATGAGCATGAGCCTTTTTTTAATCGATGATCCTTCATGGCGTGCTGCGCAATTTCTGCGTCACCGGCCGCCATTGATCATATTGCCCCTTGATGAAGGACGTCACATCGGCCGGGCTCATCGCCCGCGGCACGGCGGCTTCCAGGTCGAGCTGGCGCCTGACGCGCGCATCGTCGAGGCTCGCGACCACAGCCGCATTCAGCCGGGCAACGATCTCGGCCGGCAGACCGGGGGGACCCGAAATGGCGTACCAGGTCGTCATGACCAGGTCCGGGTAGCCAAGTTCGCGGAAGGTCGGCACATCCATGCGGTCCGCGAGGCGGCTTTCCGAGGTGACGGCAATCGGCACGAGTGCCCCGCTGGCCACATGTTCGCGCGCGGTGGACCAGTTCATGCTGGCAAACTTCACATGACCTGCCACGACGTCGAAGATCGCCGCGCCGCCGCCCTTGTAGGGCACGTGCACCAGCTTGATGCCTTCCTTCTCCGCGAGATAGGCGGCGGCAACATGTCCGCCGGTGCCGACGCCGGGCGAGAGATATTCAAGTCCCTCCTTTGCGGCCCGCGCGGCGGCGAGGAAGTCCTTCATGTTGCGGATGTTCATGGAAGGATGGGCGACCAGCACGCTGGGCGCGCCGCCAAAGAAGCCGATATGGGTGACATCGACATTGGGATCGAAACCCGGTTCAGCACTCATGAGGGGAGCCAGAACATGAGACGCCATGCCCGCGATGACAAAGGTCTTGCCGTCGGCGGGCGCACGCGCGACGGCGCGTGAGGCAATCAGGCCGCCGGCCCCCGCCTGGTTCTCGATAACGAAGGGCTGCCCGAGCCGCGTGCTGACGGATTCCATGAAGACGCGTCCCATGACATCGGCGGCGCCGCCGGCTGCATAGGGAACGATGACCCTGACCGGGCCTGTGGGCCAGTCAGCGGCCTGCGCAAGCCCGGACAACAATATGGCTGTGGCAAGGATTGTGGCTGCTCTCTTGATCATCGCGTGGTCCCGTTCCTTGTTCTATCCAGAAGGTGTCAGGCTGCATGTTGTGAGGTCGTGTTGGGCACGTTCGCGTGCTCCGACGCAAGGATCGAATCGGCAATCTTTTCCGCGATCATGATGACCGCCGCATTGATGTTGCCGCCCACGAGATCGGGCATGATGGAGGCATCCACCACGCGCAAATTCCGCACGCCGTGGACGCGGCCCGTCTCGTCCACGACGGCGCTGGAATCGTGGCCGGGGCCCATCTTGCAGGTGCCCGCCGGGTGATGAACGGTGATGCCCGTGCGCGCGATATGCGCGTCGAGCGCCCCAGCTGACAGGTCGGTGCCTGGCATGACCTGTCGCGTGATGAAGGGCGCGAGCGCGGGCTGCTTGCCGATCTCGGCGATCATGCGCAGGCCCTGATGCAGGACATGCCTGTCTTTTTCAGTCGACAGAAAATTCTGCCGGATGGTGACAAGGTCGGCCGGATCGGCGGAGCGCAGGGCGACATGGCCACGGCTCTCCGGGCGCAGCAGGACGGCGCGGCAGGCAAAGCCGTCCTCGTAGGAGGATTTGAGGGGGTTCAGATAGGGCGATGCCGTCATCGGTGCGGCGTTGAACAGGAATTGCAGGTCGGGCATGTCGAGCTTGCTGTCGCTCTTGAGGAAGGCCATGGCGCCGCTCGGCAGGTCGTTGGAGACGCCGGTGCCGAAGAGGTAGGTCTTCATCAGATCGACGATGATGCGGTCGAGACGCATGGTCCTGTGCAGGGGGCCGGGCTGTGTGCGCGTATAATGCACGGCGGCCGAAATATGGTCCTGCAGGTTCTGGCCGACGCCCGGTGCGTCCCTGACGAGCGCGATGCCATGCTGGCGCAGGTGATCGGCCGGGCCGATGCCGGACAACATCAAAATCTGCGGCGAATTGATCGCCCCGCCACTGACGATGACCTCGCGCGTCGCAGATGCCGTTTGAATCTTGCCGCGCCGGCGCCATTCGACGCCCGTTGCGACGCCCTTGTCCATAAGCACACGGGTCACCAGCGCCGTGGTGACAATGGTGAGGTTCTTGCGGGAGAGGGCCGGGCGCAGATAGGCGACAGAGGCGCTGCAGCGCCGACCGTTGCGGATGGTCATCTGCCAGCGGCAGAAGCCTTCCTGCTCTGCGCCATTATAGTCCTGCGTGAAGGGATGTCCCTGATCCGCCGCCGCTTGCAGATAGGCGTCGACCAGGGGATCTTCGAAGGTCGAGGGCTGGACGTTGAGGGGGCCGTCGCCGCCACGCAACGGCGAGGGTTTCCCGCGCCAGCTCTCCAGCTTGCGGAAATAGGGCAGCACCTTGTCAAAGGACCAATCCGGCAGACCCGACGCGGCCCAGCGGTCATAATCACCCCGGTGCCCGCGCACAAAGGCCATGGCGTTGATCGAGGACGAGCCGCCAACGACCTTGCCGCGGGCGCATTCGATCGCGCGCCCGCCCATGCTGGCCTCGGGTTCTGCGAAATACATCCAGTCGTGCATCCGCTTGAGCAGCAGGCGCGGCCAGCCGAGCGGAATATGAATCCAGGGATCGCGATCCCAGCCGCCGGCCTCGATCAGCAGCACGCGGGCGCAGCTGTCTTTTGTGAGGCGGTTTGCCAGCGTGCAGCCGGCAGAGCCGGCACCGATGATGATGTAATCATAGTCCGCGGTCATGATGCTGGTCCTACTGGGCCATGGCCTTCCTGATCCGGTCGATGATGGCGGGTGATGCGGCATAGACCTGCTTCACCATCGCTTCCATGTCCTCGCCGGTATTGGGTTCGGCATCGGTCATCATCTTCGCGGCTTCCTCCTGCAGCGCAGGGCTTTTCACCGCTTCGATGAATGATGTGCGAATCAGATCGACGCGGTCCTTGGGAACGCCCGGCGGCATCATGAAGGCGCGCACGTAAAGGCCCTGCGAGTAGAAGATCTCGAGCGCGTCGCGCGTGTCCTTGTCCTTGGCGGCGTCGATGGTCAGCGGGATTTTCGCGCTGTCGAGTTCCGGGTAACCGGTGGAGCCGACCTGCGCGATGATGCGGAATTGCCCCTTGCCTTCGAGCGCATCCGGGAATTGCAGTTTGGCCGACGAATAGGCAAAGCCGCAGACGCCCTGCACTTCGCTGTTCTGCACGGCCATAACGATTTCCTTGGTTCCGGGATAGCCGGTGACAATTTTCAGTTTTGCATTCAGCAAGGTCTTGAGCACGGTCGTGTAGACATGAACGAGGCTGCCGCCGCCGGGCGTGCCGACGATGAACTCCTTGTCGTACATGTCGGCGCTTTTCTGGATCGGCGAGTCAGTGCGGCTCAGGCAGACGAGGGATTCCGCATTGCCATTGCCGATAAAATTGAATTTCGTCGGATCATATTTGTCCTTGGAATCGCCGGGCTGGGGATTGAACAGCGGATCGAAAAAAGCGCCGGGCAGCACGCTGGCGATCTGCGTACCGTCCTTGGGCGCGATCGTGTAGAGGTGCTTGGCGGCGACGAGGCTGCCGGCGCCAGGCATGTTCTGGACGATGACGGTCGGGGTGCCCGGAACGAATTTTCCAAGATGACGGGACACGAGGCGCGCGAAGAGATCGACGCCGCCGCCCACCGATGCGCCGACGACAATGGTCATCGTCTTGCCCTTGTAGAAGTCCGCCGCAGGTTGCGCCGCCGCGGTCTGGACACCTGCACCCAGCAGGGCAGCAGCCCATGCGAGTGGCCGAATGTGATGAAGCCAGGCTTTCTGTTGCGCCATTGCATCCTCCCTTGAGACATCGATGTCTTGTCGTTCCGAAGATCAGTCCTGCGGGCCGCTCTCAAGCAGCCAGCCATATTTTTCCTTCGCCTTGCGCGCCAGTTCCGGGCTCGGCGTATTGGCCAGCGGGAATTGGTCGCGCCAGTGGAAAGGCCTGCAGGCATTGATGATCGCCACCGAATGCGTCATGTCGCCGACCTTGCGCTTTTCCGGCGGAATGCGCGGATCGGCAGGCGAATCCCACGAGCCGTCGAGGATCTGGATCGATTCCTTGGGGTCGGTGCGGGTCAGCATCGCCCAGATCAGCGAATCGAGCTGCGTCACGTCGACATCCTCGTCGGTGACGACAATATATTTCGACGCATAGGCCGACCCTCCGCATTGGGCGGCGATCGTGCCGGCCTGCAAGGCATGTCCGGGATAGCGCTGCTTGATCGACACGCCATGGAACATCCGCGCGCCGCCGACTTCATGACACCAGACCTGCTGTACGTCGGGCACGCCGGCATTGGTCATGTTCTGCTTGATCGTCGCCGAGCGCATGACCGCGCGATAGCGGGCCATTTCGTCGGAGCCCGCGCCCATCGGCGGCACCCCGAGCAGGATCGGATTGTTGCGGTGGTAGATCGCCTTGATATCGATCACCGGGCACGGCTTGGCGCCGCCCGCGTAATGGCCGGTCCATTCCCCGAAGGGGCCTTCGATGATCTTGCGGTCGGGATGCACAAAACCCTCGATGACGATTTCCGCATGGGCGGGAATCGGCAGGCCGGTGATCTTGCCGCGGACCATCTTTTCCGCACGGCCGCGCATGCCGCCGATCAGGTCGAATTCGAAAGTGCCGTAAGGCGCTTCGAGCCCGCCGAGCAGGAAGGCGAGCGGATCGCCGCCGACCACCATGGCGACGGGCATGGGCTCGCCCTTCTTGAAATATTTGTCGCAATGGATGGCGCCGTGATGGCCGGCCGCCATCAGGATGCCGACCGTCGTCTTGTCGAACACCTGGCCGCGATAGGCGCCGGCATTGTACCAGCCCTCGTCGGGATCCTGCGTGATCGAATAGGTGCCGGTGCCGATGTAGCGGCCGCCATCCTTCTCGTGCCAGATCGGCGAGGGGAATTTGGTGACGTCAATGTCGTCGCCCATCAGGACGTTTTCGAAGATTGGTCCAGTCTCGACGATCTCATGCGGGATGTTCTTCTGCGAGCTGAGATAGGCCGCGCGGTAGCCGTCGCTCAATTCCCATTTGGTGAGGTCGACGGGAAAGCCAAGCGTCATGTTGCGACGGCGGCCGGCGAACATGTTGAGGAGCAGGCGGTAGCCCTTCGGGCAATCCTGGATGTCCTCGAACACGACGCAGGGGCCGTTTTCCGCGCGCAGGATAGCCTCGGCGACGAGGCCGATATCCTCCTGCCAGCTCGCATCGCGCACCGTGCGGACCTCGCCGAGGCGCTCGGCTTCAGCCAGCCATTCACGAAGGTCATCATAGGCTATGACCGGCTTGTCGTTGGCGCTCATCTTGTTCTCCAGTCTGTCAGTCAGGCGCCAAGTTGCTCGGCCATCCAGTCCGCCGACTGGTTGCGATATTTGTAGAAACGGTTGTGGGCGACGTGATTGCCGTCGGGGATGACGAGCAGCGTCGTCTTGCCCCTGGCTTCAGAGGCAAGGCGCTGCGCATCTTCCGGCGGGCACAATTTGTCGAGACCGCCCGCGACCACGAACAACGGGCAGGTGATTTTTTCAGCAATGCCTTCGAGCGAGAGCGTGAAGGCCTTCTCCCTGGCTTCCTCGACGCTCTTGCTGTGGCTGCGCTGGACATAGGCGTCGCGGGTGAGGCCCGGCAGCTTGTCCCACAGCGCACCCCAATTATAGGGGCCGCAATTGGAGATCGCCGCCATGATGCGCTTTTCGAACGCGGCGGTGCGCGGCGCGTAATAGCCGCCAAGGCTGATGCCCCAGAGGCCGATGCGATTCGTGTCAATGTCCTTGCGTGTCGCAATCAGCCAGTCGATCACCGGGCCGACGACATTTTCGTAATCATAGCGAATGGGGAAATCATATTCGGCTTCGCCCTGTCCGGGACCGTCAAAAGCCAGAATGGCCATGCCGCGATCGAGGAAGTTGGTTTCGAAGGTGAGAAGTTCTTCCTTGGTCGAATCCAGCCCCATCGTCATCAGCACGATCGGCGGATGCGCGACGCCCTTGGGCTTGCGCAGGGTGCCAACGAGATGCTTTCCCTCATAGGGAATGAGCACGCGCTCGCCGGGCGGGTCGAGATGCGGCAGCGCGAGATCGAGGCATTCGACAGCTTTCATATGCGCGGCGCGCATCTGGTCCATGTCCTGCACGAAGAGATATTTCGCGAAATGATAGGTCACTGCTGCGCGGCACAGATGTTCGGCGGCGCTGATGTTGTGGTTGGCGGCGAGCGCCTCGCGGCCCATCGCCTCATGCACGGCGGCGCGCTCTGACCAGACACGGCACCAATCATCCCAGGAGTCGAGAGACTTGAGCACATCGTCGAAATCGCTGGCGGCCACGCCATTGACCGTGAACCGGGCGAGAAAATGATGGGCGTGGGTTACGTGGGCATCAGCCAAGGTCAGCTCCTGTTGTGATCGGTGGGGGTGGCGCCATACAGGGCCAGGGCGGCATCGACGATGCCCTGGTAGCCGGTGCAGCGGCAAAGATTGCCCGAAAGGGCGGCTCGGATGTCTGTCTCGTCGAGGGCACGGCCGTTCCGGTCGTGGTCGAGTTCGAGCAGCGTCATCACGACGCCGGGCGTGCAATAGCCGCACTGCAGGCCATGATATTGCGCCAGCGCCTTCTGAATGGGATGCAATTCGGCACCCGGCGCGCTGAGTCCCTCGATGGTCTGGATGCTGCAGCCATCGGCCTGCACCGCGAGCATCAGGCAGGATCGTGCGCTCGCGCCATCGACAAGGATGGTGCAGGCGCCGCAGACGCCATGCTCGCAGCCCAGATGCGTTCCTGTCAGGCAGAGGTCCTTGCGCAGGAAGTCGGCGAGATGCATGCGCGAATCCACCGTCGCCGTAATGGCCTGCCCGTTGACCGTGAGGGAGATGCGGCAGGGATCAAACATGGCTGGCCCCTTGCGCTTTGGCGCAGGCGGCGAGAACCGCGCGGTGAAGCAGGGTGCCACACAGGTGGTGACGATAATCTGGCGGATAGAGCGCATCGCCGTCGCAGGCGATGTCGGCGACCATGTCGCGTCCCCAATGCGCGTAAAGGGCTGCGGGCGAGGCACCTTCGAGCGCGGCTTCGGCTGCCGCAAGTCGCAGCGGCGTGGGCTGAATCCCGCCAAGCGCAAGCCAGGCGCGCGCGATCGAACCATCGGCACCAAGGCTGATCTGCACGGCCACCGAGACAATGGCGAAATCGGCGGGGCGACGGTTGAATTCGCGAAAGGCCACACCCGTGCGCCCGGGCACCTTCGGCCAGTCGATGGATGTGAGGATGTCGTCTGCGGCCAGTTGCGTCGTCAGATAGCCCTCGGCGAAATCGTGAAACGCGACCCTGCGGTCGCCGTCAGCGCCCGTGATGTTCATCTGCGCGCCGAGCGCACAGGCGACGACAGGCAATTCCGCGCCGGGATCGAGGTGGCAAAGACTGCCGCCGATGGTGCCGCGATTGCGCGTCTGCTGATGACCGACCAGCGCGGTGGCCTCGGCCAGCAGCGGGCAAAACTGAGCCACGAGCTGCGAGTGCTCGACCCTGCGTTGTGTGGTCATCGCGCCGATCCGCAGCGTGTCGCCGCATTCTTCCACGCCGCGCAAGCTCGCGATGCGGCGCAGGTCGATCAGATGGTCGGGCGCGGCGACGCGCAG
>CAIWVR010000598.1 GCA_903916165.1 uncultured Hyphomicrobiales bacterium
CCCGGCATTCTGCCTGCGACACCGTTTCAGGACGGCAGAGACAGGGCCGCAAATGCGGGCTAAATCCACGCGTCAGAGACGCCAGGATTCGGGGCGACGCGAAATTATCGCGCTAACCTGCGGATAACACGGACGCTTTCGGGTGACGGGTAAAACTGGTGATTTTGCAGGAGTGTTTGGTGGCGGACACAGTCCACGCAGACCGGTCTCACTGAGAAAAAGAAAGAACAGGGAATTTACAGGGAAAATCATATTTTTCTGGACGGTAACAAATACCGCACCTAGAGAGTTATCGCCGAAATATAGGCATTTCCATTAATTAGGTCTGTTTTGAGAACAGGGAATTAAAATATAATAGAAGAAAAATAAAACTTTGCTTCAGCAAATTTCTCAATACGGAATGGGGCCCATAAATGTCACGTGAATTTTATCGCGCGGTCTCTGCATTCACTTATGCAGAAAGGTGCTCAGGTTTAAAATCGACATAATGCAATTTCTTTTATGAGCGTTGAGGGGTGCGCCCTCTCAATAAATTATGATCAAAGTCGATGGTGGCAGCTCCATGAAGCTCCGCGACGCGGCCGGCATGACCCTAAGCGATCACGCCCGGCACGGAGCCGCAAAGACTCGGGCCAACTTGAATGTCTCCTCTCACCGCGACGATGCCATAAGCGCTACCCCCGAACGGCTCAATCTGCAATGCCGACATTCAGGCAGCATAGATAAGCTCCGTCCCCGGAAACCGCTTAATAATGAGAATATCGAAATCTCGGGGCGAGACAGGATCGCTCGTCAATCAGAGCCAAGGCTATCAAGCAGCGCGGAAACCACTTGCTTGAGCTCCGGGACAAGATCGACAGCTATTTGCCACACCCGGGCATGATCTATCGAAGCATATCCGTGGATCAGGATATTTCTGAAGCCGATGATTTCGCGAAGATTGGGGACTTTCAGCGCCAGATCGGGGGAGATTTTTGAAAGCCTGTTTAACGCCTCACCGATGATTTCAAACTGCCGCTCGACGGCCGAGCGAACCAAAGCACTGTCAGCATATGACGTCGCATCCATGCCTTGAATGAATTGCTGGATCGCGATGACCGCCTGCTGGACGTCCCACAGAAAGGCCCGGGGGTCACGCTCCATAAACGATCTCCCGCGACCGGTTGACAGCCGCCTGCACAAACGGGTTTTTGATGCTGTCAGCCTCAACCAAATCGACGTGGCGACCCAAAAGCGCCTCAAGATCCTGGGCAAGCCCAAAAAATTGCGTGAGCGCCGACATTGATGATCCCGGCTTGAACTTAACCAAGAAATCGATGTCGCTCGTCTGCGGGTTGAAATCGCTTATCCGGGCCGCTGATCCAAACAGCTCAAGACGCGCGACACCATAAGCGCGGCACAGGTCGGCCAAGGCTTCCGCATTGTTCTCGAGATCCGCTGGCATCGCCTTTCACCATTTCTCCCAGAAAAACAAAATTCCAGTGACTGTCGCCACAGCGTATTGGGTGAACACTTTGAGGCAATAACTCTGAAAAGTCGAGTTTTCCCCCCGGCGGAACCAGGGTCCTGCTTGCTCGTGTCTCTTGCCCGTTTTGCTGCCGACCCGCCAGGCAGATGGGTGCCTGCCATGTGGCGTAAGAAAAGCGATACCCCCTCCGCGAGGTCCGTGCAGAAGTAATGGCCCACGGCAAACCATGAACTGTCTGGTGGTCTTGAACCATCCGGACAGCACCGGTCCGAAGCTCGGGCGAAAACATCTTCTTCGTCCTGGTCGTCCTGAACCCCTTCCTCTCACGGGTTGGGACATCCGGCAAATCCTTGGCGGTCCAATGGGCACCACAGAGACGGGCGACTTTCGAGTTCATCAAGGCAAGATATTGGACGGTGAACGGGCCCCTCATGGGCTCGTCTGAACTTATTGCGGATTCTGGACAGTTGTAATCACCCCAAATGTGTCCGAAAGACAATTGGGATAAGAAAAGCCTGATCGATAAGATTGACGAATGAACCCTAAATACATATTATATTCAACGTCGATGGTGGCGGCCCAGTGCAACCACGCGAAGCGCCCGCTTCGCGAACCAGAGATCAGCAGCCAGCCCCCCGGTGTGGGAATGGGCAGCATTCCAAACCTGAGCCCGAAGTGCGCCTTGCGCCCTGAGGGCTCCAGTCAGGAGGCTGAACCCATGGCTAAAAAGCCCAGGCATGCGCGTGCACACAACACCCCCGGCAACCAGGACGACCTGAACAAGGACGCCCAGGTCAATCTGGTCAAAATCATCGAGCTGGTCCCGCTGGCCAGGCTCAAGCCATGGGCCCGCAACGCCCGGACCCATTCCAAGAAGCAAATTCGCCAGATCGCCAAAAGCATCGAGACGTTTGGCTTCACCAATCCAGCGCTCATCGACGCGGCCGACATGATCCTGGCCGGCCACGGCCGGGTTGAGGCCGCAAAATTGCTCGGGATGGACGCCATTCCCTGCGTGCGTCTTGAACATATGACCGAGGGGCAAAAGCGCGCCTACATCATCGCCGACAATAAATTGGCCGAGAATGCCGGCTGGGATCAGGATCTGCTGGCCCAGGAGTTTGAGGCCCTGATGGGGTTGGATCTCGGGTTTGATCTGACCCTGACAGGGTTCTCCTTCCCGGAAATCGACCACGTCATAGCCAGCCATGCGCCGGAAGAGGCTGGCAACCCCGACGACGACGCCCTGCCCGAGCCTACCGCCATCGCACGCCGCTGCGAGCCAGGCGACATCTGGCAGCTGGGTCGCCATCGCCTGATCTGCGGGGACGCCCGCGATCCCATCACCATTGCCGCCCTCATGGATGGCGAGTTGGCGCGGATGATCATCACCGACCCGCCCTACAACGTCAAAATCGAAGGGAATGTGGGCGGGCTGGGCAAGATCCAGCATCAAGACTTTGCCATGGCGTCCGGCGAGATGTCGGAACCCGAATTCGTCGAATTCCTGAGGGCCTCCTTCCAGAATCTGGCCCGGTTCAGCCATGATGGATCGATCCATTTCATCTTC
>CAIWVR010000599.1 GCA_903916165.1 uncultured Hyphomicrobiales bacterium
AGATGCAGGAAGAACTCCTGCATTTGTGGAACGACGTCGGCTTCACCCTGGTCTTCGTCACGCATTCCATCGAGGAGGCCGTCGTGGTGGGCTCGCGCGTCGTCGTGCTGTCGCCCCATCCGGGGCAGGTGCGCGCCGAATTAAACTGCCACGATCTCGATTTCACGCAACGCGACAGCGTCGAGTTCGGCCGCCTCACGGCCCGCATCTCGCACATGCTGTTCGACAGCCAGACGATTGCGCATTGAAGATGGGCTGGGGAGCAACAAGATGACCGCGACCACCCGCCTCCATCCGCCCGTGCGCCCGGAACGCGAATGCGACGTGAGCGCGCCCGCCGAACTCGGCGATGTCGCCAGGCCGCTGTCGCCGATGGAGCGGCTCGTCGAAAACGCCGCCGTCCGGCGCGGGCTGATCCTCGTCGGCGTCGCGCTCGTCTGGGAATTCTATGCGCGCTGGCTCGAGAGCCCGCTGTCGTTCCCGACCTTTCTCGACACGCTCGAGGCCTTGCAGGAGGGCATTCTGTCGGGCGTCATCCCGGCGCGGCTGTCGGTGACCTTGCAAACGCTCGTCACGGGCTATTTTCTCGGCCTCGTGATCGCCGCCGTGCTGACCACCGTGGCGGTGACAACGCGCATCGGCACCGACCTGCTCTCGACCTTCACGGCCATGTTCAACCCGCTGCCGGCCATTGCGCTGCTTCCCCTGGCGCTGCTGTGGTTCGGGCTGGGCCGCCCGTCGCTCGTCTTCGTCATCGTGCATTCTGTGCTCTGGGCGGTGGCGCTCAACATGCATTCGGGCTTTCTCTCGGTGTCGGAAACCCTGCGCATGGCGGGCCGCACCTTCGGCTTGAAGGGCCTGCGCTTCGTCTTCGGCATCCTCATCCCGGCCGCCTTCCCCGCCATTCTGGCTGGCCTGAAGATCGGCTGGGCCTTCGCCTGGCGCACGCTGATCGCCGCCGAACTCGTGTTTGGCGTGTCCTCCGGACAGGGCGGGCTGGGCTGGTATATTTTCGAAAACCGCAACACGCTCAACACGGCCTCGGTCTTTGCGGGCCTGCTGACGGTGATGGCGGTCGGCCTGCTGGTGGAGGCGGTGATTTTCCGCATCATCGAGGCCAAGACCGTGCGACGCTGGGGCATGCAGCGCGGCTGATGATTTTCACCCGAGCCCGAACACGGGCCGGACGATTGGAGGAAACGACATGGGTTGCGACATGCTTGGACTGAAGTTTCTGCGTTCCGCACTTGTGGCCGGCGTCACGCTGGCCTGTGTGCTCCCGGCCGCCGCCGCGGAGCTGAAAGTGGTGGCCTTCGCGGGTGCCTCCAACTGGCCGTTCTGGATCGGCCAGGAGAAGGGTTTCTTCAAAAAGAATGGCGTCGAGACGACGCTCGACATCACGCCCAATTCCGTCGAAATGGCGAAAAATCTTTACGCTGGCCGCTATGACATGGCGCTCACGGCGATCGACAACATCATCGCCTATGACGAGGGACAGGGCGAGGCGGGGCTGCCCGACAATGCCGGTTTCGTCGCACTCTTTGGCGTCGACGATGGCATGCTCAACGTCATGGCCAGGCCCGGCATCGCCTCCCTGAAGGATCTCAAGGGCAAGACCTTCTCGGTCGACGCCATGACCACCGGCTTTGCTTTCGTGCAGCGCGAATTGCTGAAGAAGAACGGCATGACCGATGCCGACGTGAACTGGGTCAAGGTCGGCGGCGGCGCGCAGCGGCTCGAAGCCCTGGTCAAAGGCGAGCAGGACGCGACCCTGCTCAACACGCCGCTCGACCTTGCCGCCGAGGCCCGGGGCTTCACCCGCCTGATGCGCGCCAAGGACGAACTCGGCGGTGCCTATCAGGGCATTGTCGGCGCAGTGAAACGCGAGACGGCCCCCGCCAAGCGCGCCGAGATCATCGGCTTCATCCGCGGTTTCCGCGATTCGGTCGGCTGGCTTGTCGATCCCGCCAACAAGGAAGAGGCGCTGGCGATCTTCCAGCCGCGGATGAAAATGGAGCGGCCCGCAGCCGAAAAAGCCTATGCCGCGCTGACGGACGCCAAGGGCGGCATTTACCGGGATCTCAAGATCAATCCGGAAGGTCTCAAGACGGTCATGGCATTACGCTCGTCTTACGCCGAGCCAAGGAAAACACTGTCTGACGCGTCTCGCTACGTTGACGAAAGCTACCTGATCGAGGCCTCAAAATAGGCCATCGATCCCCAATGAGAGGGTGAGCCGGGCGCAGGAGAAAACCTGTGCATTGGTTCACCCGTTTCCGCAGCAGCATGGACAGGGCCGCCCTCAAAGCCTAGAAGTTTGTATCTGCAAAATAAGTTACGCAGGCAGCGATGATTGAAACTCCATTGGCCGCGCGTGACATTCCCGTGACAGCCCCTGAAACACGCAGCTCCTGGCCCAGAAAGATCTTGCCATCCCTCGCGGCTGGCGTTCTGCTGGGATTGGTCGCCCTGTTCGAGGGCGCTCCCCTCTTTGCCGTCGGCGTCGCCGTCGTGGCCATGACGAGCCTCGGCGTGGCCGTGCACGCCAGTCTTGACGCGCAGTCTGCCCATGCGACGTTCAGGCGCTTGGGTGATCTGGTGCGCCCGCTTCGCGACCTCACGAAAGCGACCCAGTTCATGCTGGTGGCCTTTTTCGTGACGTCGGTCTTCGCGCTGGAACTGCAGTTCGACTTTGTTCCGAACCGCTATGGCTTCATCGAACTGATCCTGCCGGTCGCGATCGCAGCCATCCTGTTCGACGTCCTGGGCGGGTTGTTCTGCGCTGCGCTCACGATCGCCTACACGTTCCAGGCGCTGGCACCGCCGCGCTTTGCGCCCATCCTCGAGACAGATCTTCCCTGGCAGATGTCGCTGATCACCTTCGCGGCAGCGGCCATCTGCACGGCCTTTTTCTTCGCCAGCGAGGCGCAACCGCTGTTTCCAGCGCGACCTGGCCAGCTGCAGATTGCGTTGCGCGCCTCCCGGCATTGGCGCCACGATCTCCTTGCAGGCCTCTTGCGCGTCTATGCGCGCCTGAAGACCCATGTCCTGCCCGGTGCCGCGCTGGTGCTGCTTTACGCCTTGTTCTGGTCGACCTTCGCGTCGCTGTCGACCTTGCGGGGCCTGCATGGCGATTCTCTGGAAGCCTATTCCTGGGGCCGCGAATTCGTCTTCGGCTATTACAAGCATCCCCCTTTCTGGTCATGGGTGGCGGGTGCGTGGTTTTCCATCATGCCGCGCAGCAATTTCTCCTTCCTGCTGCTGAGCGAATTGAACGGCGCGCTGGGCCTTGCCGGCGCCTGGACCCTGATCGGGCGGTTTGGCAACCGTCGCCTGCAGATGCTCGGCATCCTGCTGCTGATGCTGACGCCCTTCTACCAATTCAATGCACAGCGCTTCAACGCCAACACGATCCTGCTGTCGATCTGGCCCTGGACCCTTTACTTCTTCGTGCGCTCGGTCGAGACGCGCATGGTGCGCCACGCCGCCATCTGCGGGCTGCTCGCAGGCTTTGCGATCCTGTCGAAATATTTCGGTGCCATCCTGATCGCCACCTGCTTTTTTGCGGCGCTCACGCATGATTCGCGGCGGCGCTATTTCACCTCCGCCGCACCCTATGTTGCGACGGCAGTCGCGGTCCTTGTCTTCCTGCCGCATCTGGCCTGGCTGTTCCGCGACGGCTTCCAGCCGTTCATCTACCTGTCCAACCGCATCGATCTCGCCGATCGCGCGATCTCGAACCAATATTTCGGATTCATCACGGGAAATCTGGCGTTTTTCGTCCTGCCGTCGGCCGTGCTGCTGTTGGCGCGCTGGCGCAAGGGCACCGAACCCGCGCCGCCGAAAATCGCGGGGCACCATGGCATCTCGTTCTTCAATGTCCTCGCCTTTGCGCCCTTCGTCCTGACGCTGGTGGCGGGAACCGTGGGCCATGCGGCGCTCGGCATTCCCTTCGCCGTGCCGATCTTTGCGCTCATTCCCTTGGCGCTGATCCATCACGTCATGCCAAACATCGAGGCGGCGCTGCGGACGACGCGCTTCTGCGTCGGAGCCTTGGTGGTCGGCTGCCTCGTCGTGGCACCCACGCTGCCCTATCTCAACCTGCGCTTGTCCAAGAAGCATTATTCGGAACCACGTCAGGAAATCGCCGATCTCGCCATCGATCTCTGGCGTGCTCAGACCGGCGTGCCGCTGAGGTTTGTCGCGGGCGATCGCGACTTCCAGCTCGCGGTCGTGTTCCTGTCACGTGACAACACATCCGAGTTCAACAATTTTAATTTCCGATGGTCGCCCTGGGTTACGCCCGAGGGCCTTGCCAGGCATGGCCTGATGGCGATCTGCCGCACCGATCAGGCGCCGTGCAACGAACGCGCGACGCTCCATATGCGCGAAGGCGCCAAAATGACGCCGATCAGCTACCAGCGCGAAGTCTGGGGCGAGAAGGGCGATATCTGGACCGTGAACGTCTACATCATTCCGCCGGTCGCGGCGCACTGAGCCACGCGCGCCCGTGCGGCTTAGGTCCTGACGTCCGGGCCGAGGTCGACCGCGCCCCATTTCGCA
>CAIWVR010000600.1 GCA_903916165.1 uncultured Hyphomicrobiales bacterium
CATGAGATGCACATCCAAATGCAGCACGGGACTTGTGATAAAATATAAAAAGTAACACAGGACGAAATATTTTAAATCAGCCCGGATTTAGACACAGCACGGCTGTGTGCAGCAGGCCTCAAGAAAATAAAGATCGGGTTGCCGGGTCGACTAATCCAATGCAGGTGTAATGTTTCCCGCCCCCGGCACTTGCGCCCAACGGCCGTGCCGCACCAGCAGGCACTGGGCCGGGCGGACAGGTTTCTGGGGAAGACGGGAGGCGGCGGGGCCACATCAAAGCGAGTCGGTGCCGGTGTCGCCAGGAATTTTCCACATCTGCTGCCCCGATGCTGACCGGCGCCCCAAAAACGACGGGTCAAGAACCGCATCCTGAGCCTAACCTATTGAAAAAACTGGTGCCGGATGAGGGGATTGAACCCCCGACCTTCGGTTTACAAAACCGCTGCTCTACCGCTGAGCTAATCCGGCGATGCGGCTGTGCCGCGGGCCTTGGCTACCAGCCTGCGCGCTCCAGTGCAACAGGGGCGTGGGGCGTGTTGGGGCGGGACGTTCAAGCTTGGCCTGTGGACGGCCATAAATCTTTCAGTCCGGGAGATGTGGCTGTCGGCGAGAGGCCGTTCTGGCGGCTTGTGAGCCAACGTGTGGTGATCAAAAAAAGGCCCCGCGCGAGCGGGGCCCCTCGTTTCGTCTTGTCCCTGCAGAGATCAATCGCCCGCGTAAATGTCGCGCGTGCGGGTCTCGGGCAGGAAGATCAGGCCGATGACGAAGGTCATCAGGGCGACCACGATCGGGTACCAGAGGCCGGCGAAAATATCGCCGGTCGCTGCCACAATGGCGAAGGCCGTCGGGGGCAGGAAGCCACCAAACCAGCCGTTGCCGAGATGGTAGGGCAGGGACATGCCGGTGTAGCGGATGCGCGTCGGGAAGAGTTCGACGAGCAGGGCGGCGATCGGGCCGTAGACCATGGTCACGTAGAGGACCAGGATGAACAGGAGGCCGATCATCTGCAGCGCGCGCGTATCCGAGAGCACGCCGGAGATCGACGGCTGCTTGAGGATCTGGGCATCGCCCACAGCCGGGTAGCCGGCCTTGATTGCCGCTGCCGCAATGTTCTTTGCGAAATCCGCATTGACCACCACTTCATCGGAGCCGACCATCGCCTTCGCCACCGAACCGGCAGCTCCCGGCGAATATTCGTATTTGATCGAGGACACGGCGAGCGCACGGCGCGCCACGTCGCACGGCGCCGTGAAGGTGCGGATGTTGATCGGATCGAACACATTGCCGCAGGTGGCAGGGTCGGCGATCAGCGTGACCTTCACCTTGTCATGCGCATTCATCAGCGTCGGATTGCCGAGCTTGGCGATCTGCCCGAAAATCGGGAAATACGTCAGCGCGGCGATCAGGCAGCCGGCGAGGATGATCGGCTTGCGGCCGACCTTGTCCGACAGCGAGCCGAAGAAGATGAAGAAGGGCGTGCCCAGCAGCAGCGAGAAGGCGATCAGAAGATTGGCGGTGGTGCCGTCGATCTTCAGCGTCTGGGTGAGGAAGAAGAGCGCATAGAACTGGCCCGTGTACCAGACCACGGCCTGGCCGGCGGTGCCGCCAAACAGCGCGATGATCGCGATTTTCAGGTTGGACCAGCGACCGAAGGCTTCCGTCAGCGGTGCCTTCGAGACGGTGCCCTCGTCCTTCATTTTCACGAAGGCCGGCGATTCGGCGAGCTGGAGACGAATCCAGATCGACACGAAAAGCAGGAGAATCGAGAGAAGGAAGGGAACGCGCCAGCCCCAATCGGCAAAGTCCTGGGCCGTCATGTTCAGGCGCAGCGTCAGGATGACGAGCAGCGACAGGAACAGGCCAACGGTCGCCGTTGTCTGGATCCAGGCGGTGTAATAGCCGCGACGGTTCTGCGGCGAATGTTCGGCAACATAGGTCGCCGCACCGCCGTACTCGCCGCCGAGCGCGAGGCCCTGCAGGAGGCGGCAGATGATGAAGCCGACTGGAGCCGCAATGCCGATGGAGGCATAGCTTGGCATAATGCCGACGACGAAGGTCGCGACGCCCATCACCATCATGGTGACGAGGAACGTGTATTTGCGGCCGATCAGGTCGCCGAGGCGACCGAAGAACAGCGCGCCGAAGGGACGGACCGCGAAGCCGGCGGCGAAGCCGAGCAGCACGAAGATGAAGGCCGCGGTCGGGTTCACACCCGAGAAGAAGGCGGCGGAGATGTTCGCGGCCAGCGAGCCGGCAAGATAGAAGTCGTACCATTCGAAAACGGTGCCAAGAGAGGAGGCCAGAATGACCTTCCGCTCTTCCGCCGTCATGGGCCTTGCTGCCTCATGCGGCGCGGTCGCGGTTGCGATGCTCATGTTGAACCCTCGGGTTTCCTGTTGGTGTCACGCCCTGCGGTTGGCCCGCAGGGTGCGTAGGCGATGTGTGTCCCGTCTCGATGGGCGGGATTGCCCCTCTTCAGGCGGCTACCCCAATGCTATGTTCTGCCGGGAGGGCGCAGGAAACGTAATAAAAGGTATTAGACTTTCTCGCGCAGGCCTGACCCAGCTTGGGCGGCAAGCTGGACATAAGGTGTGTCCGGTTCGATAGAAGGCAGATATGCCTCTGGCGCGGATACCTTTTTGAACAGGCAGCGATCCGCCTTGAGCCTCTTTTGCCGTTGTGAAGGCGCGTTTCGCAGGCGGCGGCTGGCGCGCCGCGCACATAAAACCTTCGTCTAGGATCATGCGGCGCGGCGTCTCGTGGCGGTCAGGACACAGTTTGGGGCGTCAGCGCAGCTTCAGCCGCACGATCGTCAGCGCCACCGCGCAGGCGTTCGATACGTTGAGGCTCTTGATCGCGCCTGGCATGTCGATGCGGGCCAGCACATCACAATTCTCGCGCGACAGGCGGCGCAGGCCCTTGCCCTCGGCCCCGAGCACCAGCGCGAGGGGCTTCGTCAGGACCTCATCCTCCAGCGAGCGGGCACCCTCGGAATCGAGTCCGACGCGCAGATAACCACGCTTGCCGAGTGTTTCCAGCGCGCGGGCGAGATTGACGACCGTGACGATCGGTACATGTTCGAGCCCGCCGGAGGCTGCCTTGGCCAGAACGCCGGAAATCGCCGGCGAATGGCGCTCGGTCGTCACAATGCCATCGAGCTTGAAGGCGGCGGCGGTGCGCAGGATCGCGCCGACATTATGCGGGTCGGTGACCTGGTCGAGGACGAGGATGAGTCCCTCATCGGGCAGGTCGCCCAGATCGAGGTCGGGCAGGTGTCGGGCCTCCATCAGTACACCCTGATGCACCGAATCGGCGGGCAGGCGCTGGCTGATCGCCTCGTTGGAAATGATCTGCGGTGTGATCTGGCGCGCGGTGAGTTCGGGCGCGAGCTTTTCGGCGGCAGCATCGGTGGCCACCACGCGCAGGATCTGGCGATGCTGCGACCGCAGGGCCTCACGCACGGCATGGAAGCCGTAGAGCAGGGCGACATCGGCGGGTGTTGTGGGCGCACGCTTGTGGCCACGCGAGCGCGAGGTACCTTTGGCGTCTGGCGTGCGCTCGCCCTGCCGTTCGCTTTTCCACGGAGCGGCGGCCGTGCGCGGCGGACGCGCTTCGGTGCCGGCGGAGCCGGAGGCTGCGGGCCTGACAGGGGATGTGCGGGCGTCGCGGGGGAGGTCGGGGCGTTTTCTGCTCATGCACCATTCTTTCTCACGCGGGCGCGCCAGAGGCAAACGCGCGTTCGTCGCACAAGAGACCCGCAGGCCTGTCGCGGTGCGTGACGTTTGTGCGTTCCACAGGCCCGTGATTTCAAACAGGGAACGTCGCGCCCGAGCCTTTATGGGTTGACACTGTGACGCGCGCCCAGCATAAGCGCGCTCACGGATTTGCCCCGCGGAGACACGGGGCATTTTTGTCGGGGGGCAGCCCCTCGACGGGGGGGAATGTCCCGAGCGGCAAAGGGGGCGGACTGTAAATCCGCTGGCTAAGCCTTCGCAGGTTCGAGTCCTGCTTCCCCCACCAATTTCTCTTTCTTCGATCGACCGTCAGGCGCGCTCGCGCGTAAGCAGCACTCTGAACTGCGCCTTCGTCTTTTCGAAATGCGCGCAGAGCAGGCGCACCGCTTCGTCCGCCTTGCGGTCGATCGAGGCCTGCATGATGGCGCGATGCTCCTTGTCCGCGTCGCCCCAGTTTCCCCCCGCCGAAAGCCCGATCAGCCGATAGCGCTCCGCCGCATCGAACAGATGATCGCAATAGGCGAGAAGCCAGTCCGAGCCGCAGGCGCCGAGCAGGCTCTGGTGGAAGCGCCTGTGCGCCAGCGTCCAGTGCGAATCGCCCGGGCTGGCGTCATCGCGCGGCGTGCGCATGAGGCGATGGAAGGCGAGCACGATCTCTTCCTCCCACGCGACCCCACCCTGCGCGATCGAAGCGCGCAGCGCCGCTTCATTCACGAGGCAGCGCGCGCGGGTGATGTCGGCCAGTTCGTCGAGGCTCACGGGCGACACCTTGAAGCCGCGCCGGTCGGTCTGGCGCACCAGGTTCTGGCTCGAGAGCCGGTTCAGCGCCTCGCGCACCGGGCTGAAAGCCACGCCGAATCGCTCGCACAATCCGCGCAGATTGATCTTCGTGTCCGGGCGCAGCGCGCCGGACAGGATCTCGTCCCGCAAGGTCGCAAAGATCGTCGACGCCAGCGTGGCGTGGGCCTGCGTGTCGCTCAAGACATCCTCCATGCTGGCCCTGTCTTGCCAAAAACCGGGACAGCTGCCAAGCGCCGCTTGTCGATAAACGGGGGTA
>CAIWVR010000601.1 GCA_903916165.1 uncultured Hyphomicrobiales bacterium
CGTCTTCAACCTGCTGGACACGCCGGGCCATGAAGACTTTTCCGAAGACACCTATCGCACGCTGACCGCCGTCGATTCGGCGATCATGGTGATCGACGCGGCCAAGGGCATCGAGGCGCGCACGCGCAAGCTGTTCGAGGTCTGCCGCCTGCGCGACATTCCCATCGTCACCTTCATCAACAAGCTCGACCGCGAGACCCGCGATCCCTTCGACCTGCTCGACGAGATCGAGAAAACGCTGGCGCTCGACACCGCGCCGATCACCTGGCCCATCGGGCGCGGCCGTGATTTCAAGGGCACCTATGATCTGCGCAAGAACCAGATCCGCCTGATCGACGCCGAAGACGGACCGCGCGCCGTCAGCGGCCCCAACGATCCGGCTGTCGCCGGCCTGCTGCCGGAGCATGAGCGCGCCGCCTTCACCGAGGAATTGAGTCTCGCCGTCGACGCGCTGAAGCCGTTTGACGAAGAGGCTTTCCTGGAAGGGCATCTGACGCCGGTCTACTGGGGTTCGGCGCTGCGCACCTTCGGCGTGCAGGATCTGATCGACGGGCTTGGCGAATTCGCGCCGCCGCCGCGCGCGCTGGAAGCCTCCACCCGCACGGTGCAGCCGCGCGAGCCGAAGATGAGCGGCTTTGTTTTCAAGATCCAGGCGAATATGGATCCCAACCATCGAGACCGCATCGCCTTCATGCGCGTCTGTTCTGGAAAATTGACGCGCGGCATGAAGGCGAAACTCGTGCGCACCGGCAAGCCGATGGCGCTCAATGCGCCGCAATTCTTCTTCGCGCAGGAACGCGCCATTGCCGATGAGGCCTATGCGGGCGATGTCGTCGGCATTCCCAACCACGGCACGCTGCGCATCGGCGACACGCTGACGGAGGGCGAGGATCTCGTGTTCCGTGGCGTGCCGAGCTTCGCGCCGGAAATCCTGCGTCGCGTCAAGCTGGGCGACGCCATGAAGGCCAAGAAAATGAAGGAAGCCCTGCAGCAGATGGCTGAAGAGGGCGTCGTGCAGGTGTTCACGCCGATGGACGGATCAGGTGCCATTGTCGGCGTTGTCGGTGCGCTGCAGATCGATGTCCTGATCGAGCGCCTGCAGGCGGAATATGGCCTTCCGGTCTCGTTCGAGACGAGCCGCTTCGAATTGTGCCGCTGGGTGAGCGCTGACGATGTGGTCGAGCTCGACAGGTTCCGGCGCGCCTTTTCCTCGTCCATCGCCGAAGATCTCGACGGCGCGCCCGTCTTTCTAGCCGCCTCGCCCTGGGCATTGCGCTACGAGGAAGAGAAATGGCCGAAGATCATCTTTTCCGACATCAAGGATTATCAAAAGATATCTGTCTGAGAGAGACCCTCCATAAGGTCTTCAACGCGATCAATATCCGTGCCTGCGAGACGGGCTGTTGAATCGTGGAGGGCGGCGGCCTGCTCGGCATCACCCGGCTGTTGACTGGCGCATCCCCGGCCGCGATCGGAATTGCGCTTTTGCGCTAGATTGTCGCCCTGCCCACCCCTAGTCTTTCCTGATGAAGCTGAAAACGTGTCACCTGCTGCTGGGACTTCTCGTCGGCCTTGCGGCCTGCGCCGGGCTTCTGCCATCCAGCGGACCGGCACGGGCGAACGAATGCGTTCTGGATCGGTGCCGGACTGACGAGGCCGTGCTGCCCCAAACTCCTGTGCGTGCTTCCGTGGCTCCGGGAAATTTTGATTTTTACGTGCTCGCCCTGTCGTGGTCGCCGGGATTTTGCGAGATCTCGGACAGAGTGCAAGATCGCGAGCAATGCGAAGTCGGCACCAATTTAGGCTTTGTCGTGCACGGGCTCTGGCCGCAGCGCGAGCGCCAGCTGGTTGTCGATTGCGAGGCGGGGCTGCGGCCGCCCGGCCGCTCCGACGTCATCTCCAGCCAGGATCTTTTCCCGTCCGCCGGGCTCGCGCGCTACCAATGGCGCAAGCATGGCGGCTGCACCGGCCTGCCAGCCTCCGCCTATTTCGCCGATGTCCGTCGTGCGCGCAATAATGTCGTGGTGCCCGCCCAGTTTGTCACGACGCGGGAGACGCTTCGCCTCGCGCCCGAAGAGATCCTGAGGTCATTTCGGGCCGCCAATCCGGCCTTGCGCCCCGGCATGGCCTCCGTCGCCTGTCCCAAGGCGACGCTCCTTGAAGTGCGCTTGTGCATGACCAAGGACCTGCGCGGCTTCACGCCCTGTCCGGAGGTTGTCAGCCGCAGCTGCCGTGCGCAGCAGATTGAGGTGCCGCCGCCCTTGTGAGTGCGCCGGGGCTGGCCGATAAGAGGTGATGAATTACCGCCACGCCTATCACGCCGGAAATTTTGCGGACGTCTTCAAGCAAGTCCTGCTCGTGCGCATGCTCGACTATCTGAAGCGCAAGGAAGCCGGTTTTCGCTACATTGACACCCATGCCGGCCCGGGACGCTACGACCTGTCCGGCAGCGAGGCGATGCGGACCGGCGAATGGCGCGACGGCATCGACAGGCTGGCGCGCGCAGACCTGCCGGGTGACGTGAAAGGGCTGCTAAAGCCTTATTTCGACGCGCTGGGCACGC
>CAIWVR010000602.1 GCA_903916165.1 uncultured Hyphomicrobiales bacterium
GGAATAGAGGGATGCACGCGACCAATGAAGTGATCCCGGAGGGGCAGATCGATTCGCTAACGGTTCTGCTTGCGCATACCGATGAAGCTGAACGCCGATTCCGATCGAAGGCGATCGGTCAAACCGATCCAAGCTGAACATCAATTCCGACGAAGCTGAACAGGCGCGTGGTCAAGTTCGTTGGGTTAGGCTTTGTCGTCAAGCTCCCTGGATGATTTTCGGCGCATGGAGTGGCCGCTGAGGGTGATGCGGTGGGCGTTGTGGACGAGCCGGTCGAGCATGGCGTCGGCGATTGTGGGGTCGCCAATAAGTGCGTGCCAGGCGTCGATGGGAAGCTGAGATGTGATGATGGTTGATCGGCGCGCGTGGCGATCGTCGACGATCTCCATGAGGTCGCGGCGTCCCTCGCTTGAGAGCGGCGCCAGGCCCCAATCGTCTAGGACGAGAAGATCGACGCGGCCGAGAGATTTTAGCTGGCGTTCATAGCGGCCGACACCACGCGCGAGCGCCATCATCTCGAGAAGGCGCGAGACGCGCACATAGACGACGCTCATGCCGGCGCGGCAGGCTTGATGGCCAAGCGCGCAGGATAACCATGACTTGCCGGTGCCGGTCGGTCCGACAATCAGGCAGTTCTCGCCTCTTCCGATCCACTTGAGGGTGGCGAGCTCGGCCATGAGCTTGCGGTCGAGGCCGCGGGCGTGACGATAATCGATGTCCTCGATCGTCGCGGTCTGACGCAACGCGGCGATGCGCAGACGAGAGACGAACCGCTTGTGATCGCGGGCGTTGGCTTCGACCTCGACGATGAGGCCGAGCCGCTCCATGAACGGCATGGCGTCGAAACCGCCAATGCGGTCCTGTTCGGCGACGGCGCCCGCCATCGCGCCAAAGCCGAGCTTCTCGAGTTTATCGAGCGTGGGATGGGTTAGCATGAGGCCTCCTTCTCATTGATAGTAGTCAGGTCCACGAATGTTGGCGTGCTGGACAGGGTCGATGTCTGGAGCAGGCTTGAGGAACGCCTTGTCGAGGCCGCTCCTGAGAATGTCGGCGATCGCGCCACACGTACGCGCGTCGAGATCGATCCCGCGGCAACAGGCGGCCTCAAGGCGTTCGGCGCCGAAGCCCCGCTTCAACGCAAGAATGCCAAGGCAGGCGCGAAAGCCTTGTTCAGGATGCGGCCGATCTTCGAGGATGCGTTCAACCAGCCCGGCGGTCGCAGGGCCGATCCCGGCGGCTTCGGCTCTCAAGCGCTTCGGCGTCCAGTCAAAATGGCGCCGATGGCTGGAGGGCATGTGCTCAGGCGCGGTGGTGTGGCGATAAGGCCGGTGCGAGCGCGGATGGGCGGCGACCCTTGTTCCCTTGTGGAAAATCTCGACGGTGCGGGCGGTGATGCGCGCTTCAACGGGCTCTTTGATGAGCTGGAACGGGGCGGAGTACCAATGGGTGTCGACCTCGATGTGATAGTCGGGTCCAAGCCGAACCTTGCGCCATTCGGCGTAGACATAAGGCTCACGTGGAAGGGGCTTCAGCGCCGGGGCGTCAATCACGGCGAACAGCTCGGCGCGCGAACGTTTAAACGTGCGGGTGATCTTCGCGTTGAGCCGGTCCAGCAGGACGGCGACGGCGGCGTTGGCCTGTTCAAGAGAGAAGAAGCGCTGATGGCGCAAGCACGCCAGGATCCACCGTTCAGCGACCAACACCCCGACCTCAACCTTCGCCTTGTCGCGCGGGCGATAAATACGCGCCGGCAGAATGGCGGTCTCATAGTGGGCGGCGAAATCGGCGTAGGTGCGGTTGATGCCAGGCTCGTAGCGCGAAGGCTTGGTGACGCCCGATTTTAGGTTGTCCGGTACGATCGCTTTGGGCGCGCCGCCGAAAAAGGCCAGCGCGCAAGTGTGCGCGTCGATCCAATCTTCGAGGCCCTGGGTCCAGCGCAGGGTCGCATAGGTGTAGCTCGATGCGCCCATCACAGCGACAAAGAGCTGAGCCGAGCGCACCTCGCCGTCGGTGAGATAGATATCGAACGTGAGCCCCGCAAAATCCACAAACAGCTTGTCGCCGGCTTGATGGACCTGGCGCATCACCGGCGAGGTCCGCCCGCGCCACTCGCGATAAAGATCGCAGAACCGGGAATAGCCGTAACCGTCGGCGGATCCTGCCCGATACTCCTGCCAGAGCAACGTCAGCGTGACGCCCTTGCGCTTCATCTCGGCGTGGATCGTCGGCCAATCCGGCTCGGGTCGTTCGATCGACGGACCGTCAGCGGGAGGAAACAACCGCGCTTCCAGGGCCCCATCGTCAAGCTCGGGCGGGAGCGGCCAGCCTAGGCCCGCCGCTTCAGCGCGGCGTACATACTCCATCGCCGTCGCCGCCGACACGCCGACGGCCGTTCCCGCCTCCCGGAGGCTCCGCCCGCAGGCGTGCTTCAAACGTAAAACCTCGCGCACCTGGCGCATCGACTTCCTCCTCGCGGACATCGGATCCCCTTCGCTTAGGGACCCAGATCTCGCACGGCACACGACCTTCTCGGGCCTGTTCAGGATCGTCGGAATCGCTGTTCAGCTTCCGTCGGAACCCGTGTTCAGGTTCGATCGGAAACGGTGTTTAGCTTGGATCGGAAGCCGCGTTCAGAATGCGTCGGTGCGCGCAGCGATGCGGGCGAGGACGTCGGCGAGCCAGGCCTGCGGATCAATGTCGTTCATCTTTGCCGTGACGATCAGCGCGTACATGACGGCGGCGCGCTGACCGCCACGGTCGGAGCCAGCAAACAGCC
>CAIWVR010000603.1 GCA_903916165.1 uncultured Hyphomicrobiales bacterium
CCATATATTCGATCTCGATCCTCCAGCAGCTGGAACATTCAGGTGGCATTTCATCCCGTCCACGACGCCCTCAATATCTTCCAGGACGCCAAGAGCCAGTTCCTGATCCGCCACAAGCTGTCGGGCCGGACCTATAAGAACTGCTTTTCAACAAGTGCGGCAGCCGAGCTGGAATGCGCGCGCATTCAGGCCGATTGGCAGCCGAGTGACCTGAATTTCAAGTTCATCAAGAACGCGCAGAACTGCCTTTTGGTCGGCTGAGCCGGAGGCGCATCGCCACGCAGGGCCTCCGCGGTCCTGCCAGTGATCGCTCTGGCGTGCATTTTTGTTTTCCGTTACGGTTGTCTGGTGATCGCAGCCGATTTGCAGGTTTGCGTCCTGATCGTTTCGGGGTTGCCCTGCGGGGCTTCCCCTGATGCCGATGCGGGTTGTTGTGGCGGTTTTCAAAAACCGGCGCTTGCGACCTGGCTTGATGGCGCACCGGCACACGTGCCGGGCGTTGTCTGTACACCTGTCCACCAAGGGAGGCGACAATGGCAAAAGGTCAGATGAAGGCGAATAAGGAAACCAAGAAGCCCAAGGCCGACAAAGCCGCCAAGAGCGGCACTGGCAGCGCTTACAAACAGTCGCAGGGCGGCGGCATCAGCGCGACGACGGAAACCTTCTCCAAGAAGAAGTAAGTCTCTCGCGCGTCCGCCAAAAAGCGGGCGCGCGGTTCAGGCCGCACGCGCCGTGGCGGCGGGGGCCTGTTGCAGCGGCTCGACGAAAAAGGCCGGAATGGCGCGGCCCTCCGACAGACAGGCAAGCACGTGCTGCGCGGCATCGAGCGCCTCGCCGATCGTCACATCCATGTCGAGATAGCGGTAGGACCCAAGCCGCCCCAGAAAGCTGACGCCCGCTGTCGCGCGCGCGCGCTGCACATATGTGTCCAGCATCCGCTCTTCGCGGGCCTGCCGGATCGGGTAATAGGGGATGTCATTGGGGCCACAGGCCCGGCTGAATTCGCGGTAGCAGATCGTGCCGTCGATCTCCTGCGAGTCCCATGGCGCAAAATGCTTGTGCTCCGTGATGCGCGTGAAGGGCACGTTCTCGTCGCAATAATTGATCACCGCCGCGCCCTGGTAATCGCCGCTCTTCCGGAACACCTCAAAATCGAGCGTGCGATAGCCGAGACGCCCGTGGGTGAAATCGAAATAGCGGTCGATGGGGCCTGTGTAAAAGACATGCGCGAAAGGCTCGTCGAGCGTTTCATGCGCGGTCTTGAGCCGGACCTCGATGCCCGGCGCCTGCAGCATGGCGTCGACAATCCTGGTGTAGCCGTCGGCAGGAATGGCCTGATATTTGTGCGCGAAATAGCGGTCGTCATAATTGAAGCGCAAGGGCAGTCGCTTCAGGATCGAGGCTGGCAGTTCGGTCGGCTCCAGGCCCCATTGCTTGCGCGTATAGCCGCGAAAAAAGGCCTCGTAGAGTTCGGTGCCGATCATCGACAGCGCCTGTTCCTCGAAATTCGCCGGCTCGGCCATTGCCTCCGCCTTGGCGGCGATGAAGGCGCGGGCGTCGTCAGGGCCCATCGTCGTGCGGAAGAACTGGTTGATGGTGAGCAGGTTGACGGGCAGGGAATAGACGGCGCCGCCCGTGATTGCGCGCACCTGATGCAGATAGGGCCGCATCGTGCCGAAGCGCTGGATGAAGGACCACACGCGTTCGTCCGACGTGTGAAAGATATGCGGCCCGTAGACATGCGTCATGACGCCCGTGCGGGCATCGCGCTCGCTGTGGCAATTGCCGGCGACATGGGCCCGCTCGTCGACGACGACGATGCTATGGCCGGCGTCCGCCAGGACACGCGCCAGAACCGCTCCGCTGAAACCTGCGCCAACGACACAAAACCGCATGGGAAGCTCGCTTTCGTCAGCCCGCGAGGGCGAGAGGACAGGATGTGGCGCTGGCCTCGACGGGAGACGGCGCGACCGGTCGAAGATCGATGAAGGAGGCGAGCGTCTGCGAGGCCAGCGCCGCGTAATCCTGCAGCAGGGCGTCGACATCCATCGCAGCCTCCTGCTTCCAGAACGAGAGATGCGCGGCGACAAAGCCCGGGAAGATGCAATTGTCTGCCTGCAGGCGCTTGCGCACGCCATAGCAGAGGTCGTGTTCGTCATCGACCATCAGGTCGGGGATGTGCGCGAGATCGCGTCCGAGCCAGGCGATGAAATTGATGCTGATGCGCTCGTTCCAGACGATAGGTTTCGTGTCGGCGGGCGTGAACATGTCGGGATCTTTC
>CAIWVR010000604.1 GCA_903916165.1 uncultured Hyphomicrobiales bacterium
AATGAACTAAAATCAGTTTTTGATCACCCAGCAGGGGTCGGCCGGCATGACAACCATAACCGAAAAAAACCCGTCGCCCCCAAAGTTTAAAGTTCTGCGACCAACACTCAAAATGGCATTATGCTACGCCGTCATTTTTGCAGCGATTATATATGGCATATCCTATCAGGATGCCTATATTCTCCTTATAATTACACCGTTTTTTGCACTGGGCTGTGGATGCGACAAGCATCCGCTTACAGTTCTGGCACGCGCAACAATACCCGCGCTGGCACTCTATTCCACCAGTGCGCTGAAATTCAAGATCACAGGTGTGCCGCTCGTCACTTATGATCATTATTTTATACGCGAGAACATTCTCCTCCTCGCCTACAACGACTGGCGTGTCGCGCTATGTCTCATACTGGGACTGATTTCCCTGATCGTATATTTCAGAGGCTTCTTTCTGAACCGCTCCCGCATGACGCGGCTGGAGATCGTATCACTCGTCGCTCTCGTAATTGCCGCGGCCATCTGTCTCTGGAATATTTTAGATTGGGACAAAGATGTCTTCGACTTTAATGCGGAACAAAATACGCCGAGTATCCGTGCATTTTTAAAATCGTCTCAGCTTCCAAAGCCCCAAATCGACGTTTTGAAAGACATAGATCAACCTCTTCATACAACGGCTCAAACATCCCTCATGCCTCCGGCAGGGGGAAAGCCAGATCTATATTTTATTTTGCAGGAATCCACGTTTCATCCAAGCCTGCTGCGCTCTGGATATGAGCCGAAGTTTCTCTATGCCAAAAACTCTGATCAAACGGCACCGCTCCATGTTCACACCTTTGGCGGCGGGACATGGAAGAGCGAATTTTCACTGACGGTGCAAATGCGCCCGCAAGAATTCGGTGGCGATGGTATGTATGTTTTCCATCAGCTTGAAGGACGTATAAAGCGTTCAATTTTTACGGTTCTGAAAGAACTTGGCTATCGCACGATGGTGTTCTATCCTGTGCCTGGCAACTTTTTGAATGCCCATAATTTTTACAAGTCAATTGGCGTTGATGAGTTTTACGACCCGGCTGATTTGGAAATCAGCAAGGGGTGGGATTGGAAACTCCCAGATTCGGTGTTTTATGCCGCGATGGCAAAGAAAGTTGCCAACAGCAAACAGCCGGTCGTCGCTTTCATGCTCACCATCAATCAGCATGGCCCGCATCAGTCTGACGACCCCATGACCGATTACATAAACCGCTTCGATGCGAGCGACCTTGCCTTTGGTGATTTTATTACGTCGCTGAAAAAACAAAAACGAAAATCTGGTGTGGTCGCTTTTGGCGATCATCAACCCGAATTCACGTCAGACCTTATTCAAGAACATACAGATTGGTATCAGACACATTACGACATTCGCTGCATAAATTTTGAATGCGATAAGAAGTCAGTCATGGACCATAAAGACAAAAAACTCGATATTGTACTCTTGTCAACAATGGCATTTGAAACGTTTGGATTCACTCTGGACACTTTTTCATCACTGCAAAAATCAATGTTCAGAACATGCGAAACGGATATTACCCACTGCAATGATATGACACGAAGAACATTCAACACAGCTTTCTCACAATATTTTCGTTAAGCTGCGAGATGGAAAATTTTTCGTCGCCAGACAGGCCACGCCGTATCGTCATCATTTACAATCCCACGTCGGGACGCTGGCGACAGTCACGTTTCGCGCGTATCCTCGTTGCGCTCAAGAAAACTGGCTGCGAAATCACCGCTTGGGAGACCCGCTGCGCCGGGCATGCAATACATTTGGCACGGATGGCTGCGGACGGGGCCTTCGACATTATTGTGGCTGCGGGTGGAGACGGCACCATCAATGAAGTTGTCAACGGACTGAGTGGAAGCACCTGCGTGCTTGGCATTATTCCTCTCGGCACCGCCAATGTCTTTGCCCGAGAAATCGTCCAATCCTTCTCGCCTGACGCCATCGCCCATACACTCGCCTTCGGACCGATCAAGGAAATCATGATTGGCCGCGCCAACGATCGTCTCTTTATCATGATGGCGGGTGTTGGATTTGATGCAAATATTGTCGCTGGTGTCTCAATCGATGTGAAGAAAAAGATTGGGCCTTTTGCTTATGTGATACAGGCTTTTCGGGAGGCATCATCAGGACGAACCATGCGATGCCGTGTCCAGATTGATACGGTCGATTATCTCGCATCCTCAGTGATCGTTTGCAATGGTCGCCACTATGGAGGTCCCTTTATTGCAGCACCGGGAGCAAGATTAACCAATCAGGATTTTCAGATCCTTTTATTCAAAGGTCAGGGATCCTTTAGCCTCTTGCGCTATGGCCTTGCCCTGATTTTCAATAGACTGGGGGCATGCGCCGATGTCGAGATCGTTTCTGGTAAGCACATCGTCGTCTTTGGCTCAACGGACCAACCAGCACAGGTTGATGGCGAGCTTCTCAGGGGTTTACCCCTTCACATTTGCAAAGATCAAAGGGCGATGAAAATCGTCTATCCGCGATAAGTCGCGCCAGACATGCGGCTTAAAATGGCGTCAACAGCGAAGGTGAAGCCTGGAATGAACCGGCATCGCCTGGATTATTTCTCGCGGCGAGACAGCGCATCATGGCTCTCAGCCTGCCCTCGCGTCAGATGAAAAGTCTGAAAGGAAACTGCTCCGATGCAGACTTTCGACCCGTTCTTGCAACCGGTTCAACGCTCCAAATAGACCTGACACAATATAGGCTGAGAAACCTGCGACTGAACGTTCGTCAAGTCGACAGGTGACAATCATGAATGAACGCGTGATTGACGCTCAGCGGCAACCTGCTGCGCTATATCCAGCGACCGGAGGGATTCCCTGATTTTCTGAACCAAATCAAGGAGGCTTATATCGTCCGGGACAAGCTCAAGCGCCAGTTTGGCAGCGTCGCGCGCCTCTATGGTGATTTTGACGTCGCTTTTCAGAATACCAAGACTATGAAGTGTCCGGCTTAATGTGGCCTGTATTCTCATCCATTCGTCCGTCATGTTTTCACGTGTATAAAATTTAAGAGCGTTTCTATAGGCAAAAATGGCGTCCTCGAAGTTCTGACACTGTCCGGAATGGTCACCCATTCGCCTGAGGGCATGCGCCAAATTGCGTTGCGTTCGTGCCCAAGCAGCAGGCATATCTTCAAGCGTGTAGACCTCTAAAGCACGTTGAGAAGCGGTGACGGATTCTTCAAATTTACGGGCGTCGCCCGACAGTTCGGCGATGCTGAAAAGCGCATTAGCCAGATTACTTTGGGTCATTGCCCAGTCTGCGGGACTATCGCTGCGCGTGTAAACGTCTAGTGCATTTCGAAATGCAGCGACAGCTTCCCCAAATTTTCCGCTGTCTCCAGATTGTTCCCCAAGACTTTGCAGCGCAATGCCCAGATTATTATTTGTAGATGCCCATCCCGCAGGCATGTCCTCACGCCTGTAAATTTCCAGCGCGGAGCGAAAAGCAATTGCGGCATGCTCCAGCACCAGGCTGTCACCAGAATATTGCCCAAGGCTCTGCAACGCATTACCAAGGTTGCTTTGCGTCATTGCCCAGTCTGCGGGCATGGCCTCGCGCGTATAAACTTCCAGCGCATTTCTGAACGCAACCACGGCTTCCGAGATTTTACCACCGTCACCAGAATGCTCTCCGAGACTTTGCAGGGCATTACCAAGATTATTATTCGCCGATGCCCAATCCACGGGCATGTCATCACGCCTGTAAACCTCTAAGGCTGATCGAAATGCAACTGCTGCATCAACGTATCTCTGGCTCTCCCCAGAATGTTCTCCGAGACTTTGCAGCGCATTGCCAAGATTATTATACGCCTTCGCCCAATCGGTCGGCATGTCCTCCCGCGTTATGACGTCCAGTGCATTTTGATATGATGCAACCGCTTCTTCGAGCATCTGGCTGGACCCGTTATGCTCTCCAAGACTCAGAAAGCAATTGCCCAGATTAATTTGCGTGGCCGCCCATTCTTTCGGCCTGTCCTCGCGGGTTCTGATCTCAAGCACGCTTCGATAGGCGGCAATGGCTTTCTCGAGCCTTTGGCTGTCACCATAATGATCTCCCAGCATGCGCTGCGTGATCGCCAGACTGTTTTGCGTTGTCGCCCATTCTGCAGGCATGTTTTCG
>CAIWVR010000605.1 GCA_903916165.1 uncultured Hyphomicrobiales bacterium
ACGGTGATGGACGCGCTGGTCGCGGGAGCGATCCGCGCGGACCTCGATCAGCCTGATGACCTTCCCGATAGCGAGCTATTCCAGAAGCATCTTCGGCGGGTGACGGTTCGGCGGGACCAGCTCGACATCGAATTGAAACCGCAGAGAGGCGACGGCGACGCGGCCCCAGCTAAACGCCTCACGATTGCCTTTACGCCCAACGGGCCGCGCCGCAAGGGTGTCACCCATCGCCCCGCCAGTCAGTCGACGATCGATCCGGAAACGCGGGAGACGCTGCTGCAAGCCATCGCCCGGGCGCGGCGCTGGATGTCGTCCCTGCTCGCCGGCGAGTGCGCCTCCTTCGAGGACATCGCTGCGTCCGAAAACCTTGCCGAACGGTATGTGCGCCGCGTCGCGGTTCTGGCCTGCCTCTCGCCCAGGATCATCGGCGCGATCGATAACGGGACTGCGCCGGGCGACCTCACCCTGTCGCGCCTGACGCAAGCGCTGCCGCATGGCTGGCGCGACCAGGAAGCCCTGCTCGGCTTCGCCTGAGACGCAGCGCGATCCAACATACTCAACGACAGAACCTGACCGCCCTTTTTCGAGGGTCCTACGGTCATTGGCCGCGCGCGCCGGCGCGGTCGAACCCGTCTCTGCTCAAAACGAACCGGTCTCTGTCTCGCGGCGTCAAAAATTCCGGATATTGAAAAATCGCCGTCGCAGACTGAGGCCAGAAATCGGCCCAAAAGCCCGCAAAGACCGGTCTCTCAAAGTCCGGAAGTCGAAGAAATATGCGCAAAGGCCCCGCAAACGCGGGCTTTCTCGCGCAGACCCGGAAAGCCGCGAAATCTGCGAACTGTGTGGCTGGGGCGGGAGGATTCGAACCTCCGCATGGCGGAATCAAAATCCGCTGCCTTACCGCTTGGCGACGCCCCAATTTCGACGGGGGTTGAATCGCCCCCCGGCGGGCGGACCATAATGGCGCGGGCCTGCGCCCGCAACCTTCTTCGGAGCCGGAAAGCCATTGCCAAATCGCTTTTATCAAAGCCAGTCAAACCCCTTGCCCGCAACCGCTCCCGTGGCTATAAGGCGCTCACCAGACCGGCGGGTCACCCCGCCAATGTCGGAGTGTAGCGCAGCCTGGTAGCGCACCTCGTTCGGGACGAGGGGGTCGGAGGTTCGAATCCTCTCACTCCGACCATTTTCATCATCAAAACAGGCTATTGGCGCATTCTCACCGGTCCTTGAGCAGGGTCTTGCGCCCTGAACGTCCTGTCTTTCGAAGCCGCGATCCTGGCGGCATCGAACATCCCCTCCCCCGATCTTCTTCATATCGCATAGATTGAAACCGCGCCGGTCGATCCGCGCGGCCGTGCCCGGCTTCGTGCCTGCCTGCCTGACCGGGTTCTGACCTGTCAGCCAGCCCTTTGTGGAGGCGGCTGCGCGTTGGCACCGCCGCGCCTCCTTTGGCCTATTTCAACAGGTCGCCGAGCAAGGCCCGCGCGCGCGCAATCGTCTGCTGGCTCGTGTTGACGATGGCGTCCGCGATGACCTGCGCGTCTTCGCCCTTCATGGCGCTGACGTCCATCTTCGCCCTGTCGGCGTCGGCCAGGAAGGCGGGATCGACCATGACGGCGTCATAGGCGCGACGCAGCGCCTGGATGCGCTCCTTCGGCGCCCCGGGGGCCAGCACCATGGTGCGACTGATGGCGGTCTCCGCCGACAGGAACCGCAGGATGTCGCGTGCCTCATCGGTCTGCGCGAGTTCCAGCAGCAGCGGCACGTCCTTCAGGTCGGGATGACGCTGCAGGCCGACCTGCATGATGAAGTTGATCTTCTTTTCAGCAATCCAGTCGCCGCTGGTTGCTTTCCACGACGCCCAGGAATTTGACGCGCGCACTTCGACCTCGCCGCGCTCCATGGCAAGATTCACTTCCACGCCGCCGGGATAGCCGGTGACAATATTGAGCTTCGTGCCGAGCAGCGCATTCATCGCCTCGGCATAGGTCGCGCCCGATGTGCCCATCGGTGCGCCCACAATCGCCTTGCGCGCCTTCAGATCGTCCCAAGTCTTGATGCCCGTGGCGTGCCACGCCGCCATGACATTGGGCGCATTCGTCGAATTGCCGATGAAGGCGAAGTCGCGCGTGTCATATTTCACGCCCTGCGTGCCCAGCGCCTGCGCCGCCATCATGTTCGACATCAGCGCATGCAAGCTGGTGCCATCGCGCGGCGCGAGCTGGGTGAGATTATTGGCTGCGGTAATACCGCCCGCGCCGGGCATGTTGCGCACAACGATGGTCGGCTGTCCGGGCAGCGTCTTGGCGAGATATTTGCCGATCAGTCGCGCGCGTAAATCGTAATCATTGCCCGCCGACGTGCCCACAAGAATGCTGACCGTCTTGCCATGGTAGAAGTCGGCGATCTCGTCGGCCTGCGCGCCGGGCGAGAGCATGAGCGCCGCAAGCGAGGCGATGCAGGCCAATTTCATGCTGTACGATCCAGCCATGTGTTTCCCCCTGTAGACTTGTTTTTTGCAAGCCTACAGGGGAGCAGCAGCGCCGCCAAGCACATCAAACGGGCCGTTTTGGCAAAGGTCTAGAAATTGACGCGATCGCCACCCTTCAGGCCCAGCACCTCACGCGCCTCGGCGGGTGTGGCCACCTCATGGCCGAGCTCCTCGACGATGCGACGGATTTTTGCGACCTGCTCGGCATTCGACATCGCCAGCTTGCCGCGCCCGATGAAAAGCGAATCTTCAAGGCCGACACGCACATTGCCGCCCATCATGGCCGCTTGCGTGGCAAAGGGCATCTGGAAGCGCCCGGCCGCCAGCACCGACCAGCGATATTGATCGCCAAACAGCTTGTCGGCGGTGCGTTTCATGAACATGAGATTCTCGAGATCGGGGCCAATGCCGCCCAGAATGCCGAAGATCAGCTGCAGGAAGACCGGCGGTTTGAACCAGCCTTTGTCGAGGCAATAGGCAAGATTATAGAGATGGCCGACATCGTAGCATTCATGCTCGAACTTCGTGCCATGGCCCTCGCCGAGCAGTTTGTAGATGCGCTCGATGTCGCCAAAGGTGTTGCGGAAGATGAAGTCCTTGGTGCCGCGCAGATAGGGCTCCTCCCATGGATGCTTCCAGTCCGTATAGCGGTCGGCCAGCGGATGGATCGCGAAATTCATCGAGCCCATGTTGAGCGAGCACATTTCGGGCGAGGTCTGCAGCGGCGCGGCGAGGCGCTCGTCGACCGTCATGTTGAGACCGCCGCCCGTGGTGATGTTGATCACCGCATCGGTCGCCTGCTTGATGCGTGGCAGGAATTGCATGAAGACCTTCGGGTCCGGCGTCGGCTTGCCGTCTTTCGGATCGCGCGCATGCAGATGCAGGATCGAGGCACCGGCTTCGGCCGCAGCTATCGCCTGTTCGGCGATCTGGTCGGGCGTGATCGGCAAAGCATCCGACATGGTCGGCGTGTGAATGCCGCCGGTCACCGCGCAGGTGATGATGATCTTCTGAGACGGATCATTTTTCTTTTTCGGCTCGGACATGGTGGACTCCTTGTTTCATCAGCGCGTATGGGTCCCGCCGGCGCAGCGCGTCCTGCGCCGGGGCGTTCGGATGCTGGCGCAGCAACCGCCGCGCGCCGTCTCTACGGAAACATGCGCTGCATAGCGCTAAGTTGAGATTTCCTGATCGCCAGACGCCGCGCCTTCGGCGCGCTCGGCGGCATTGAGTTTCCGCAAATAGGTAAAGACTCGCTTGCGGAGGTCCTGCGCCTCTTCCGTGGTCCAGGTCCGGAAACCTTCGCCGCTCTTCACGCCCAGCTTTCCATCGGCGATGAGGCCTTCGAGATAGGGGTTGGGACCGGGCGTGCGATCGAGACAGGGAATGACCGTGCGGTGAATGTCGAGCGTCAACTCAGTGCCAACGAGATCCGCATTTTCAAGCGGCCCGAGCACGGCAAGACGGCGGCCAAAACTCGCCTTGACGACAGTGTCGACGGTGCGCGCGTCGCAGATGCCTTCGGCCACAAGTGCAATCGCCTCGCGCCAAAGCGCATGCTGCAGACGATTGCCGACGAAGCCCGCGACGTCCTTCATCACGCGCACCGGCGTCTTGCCGGCCCGCGTCAACAGAGCCATCGTCGCCTCGATGTAGCGCAACTCCGTGTCTGGCGTACCAACGACTTCGACCAGCGGCACGAGGAACGGCGGGTTCCACCAATGCGTCCCCAGCATGCGTGCCCGCGTACGCATGCCGCCCACAATGCTGCCGATTGGCATGACGGAGGTGTTGGAGGCGAGCACCGCGTCGGGCGGTGCGAGCCGTTCAAGATCGGCGAAGATCGCCTGCTTGATCTCCAGTTTTTCGGGTGCGCATTCGAAGACGAAGGCGGCACCCAGCAAGGCCTCGCCGAGATCGGCATGGCCGCTGACGAGGGAGAGACAATCCACGGGGTCCTCAAGATCCCGCAGATTGCTTTCGATGCGCGCATGCAGGCTGTCGAGCGAGGCCGGAAATGCGTCATAGACCCGCACGCGGGACCCGGCGCGCGCGAAGACCTGCGCAATGCCGTGGCCCATCAGGCCAGCGCCAATGATGGCAATATTCGGACGCTCGCTCATGTTCCTGCCTCAGCCTGCTGTGTAGCCGCCATCGGCGTAAAGAATATGGCCGGTGTAGAAATCCGACGCACGGGATGTCAGAAACAACAGCGGCCCGGCGAGATCTTCCGGTTCGCCGAGACGGCCCTTGGGCACGCGCGCCAAGAATCCAGCGCGTGTCGCCTGCGCCTTTTCATCGTCGGCAAACATCCAGGCGGTGAGCGGCGAACGAAACACGGTCGGCGCGATCGCATTGACCGTGATGCCCGTCGGCCCGAGTTCGCAGCCCAGTGCCTTGGTCATGCCGTCGATGGCTGATTTGGACGCGCAATAGGCAGTGTAGCCCGCCGGATGGCCAAGCAGGCCGCGCGCAGAGGACATCAGCACGATCTTGCCGCCGCCACCCTGCGCCAGCATCTGCCTGGTGACGGCACGCGCCATCAGCCAGCTTTGCGTGACATTGGCGTCCATCACGTCGAGGAAACGCTCGGGCGTCATGTCGGGAATTTTCGCGACATCATTCTTGCCCGAGGCGACAACGAGAATGTCGATGCGCCCGAAACGCTTGACGCCAGCGGCGATGATATCATCGCAGGCAGCTTCATTCGAGGGGCGCATGTTCAGCGCCTCGACGTCTGCCCCGAGGTCTTCGCAGGCCTTCGTCACCGCGTCGAGATCGGCCTTCTTGCCAGCGGTGAGCACGAGCTTGCAGCCCGCGCCCGCAAGAATCTGCGCGGCAAGCGCGCCAAAGGCACCCGACGCGCCAGTGATCACGGCGACCTTGCCCGTCACGTCAAAGAGCGAAGCCGGGTTCTTCAGAAAATCGGCGCTCATGGCTTCACCCCCGGCGGATAGGGAATGACGACCATCAGCGAACACATGTGGTTCGTGCGGTTTTCGATCGTGCGCACTTCGCCTGCGGCAATGGTGCAGGAATCAAACTTCTTCAGAATTGTTTCCTCGCCATTGATGATCACGGTCATTTCGCCGTCGATGACGATATAGACCTTCTCGAAGGGCGTGGAATCCGGCCCGGCGCCGCCGCCGGGCAAAAATTGCGAAAGACCGACCCATTGATTGGTCGGGCCACCGGGCTCGAAACCCTGCAGGCGAAGGCCGACAACACCCCTGTGGTTGGGAGCGTCGTAGGGCTTGGCATCTTCAAAGCGTTTGACGAACATCAGAACGTGTCTCCGGCTTCGATGCGATAGGTCTGGCGCTTGTCGATCATCGCGACAAGGCGAATGATGCAGCCGTCGCCGCGATCCCAGTTCCACGGGAAGAAGGCGAAGGTGCAGCGCTTGCCGGTCACTGCATCAAGATCGCCGCCGACATTTTCAATGCCGAGAATGCCGTTGGTGAATAGCTTGCGGTGCACGGGCTCCCATTCCGGAAAATCGTCCTTCCAGTCGCGTCCGCCCGACCATTCGAAATATTCCTTCTCGAGATGCGGATGCAGAGGGCCGTTGCGCTGCGGCCCGATGGCGGTGGCGAGCGGATGATCATTGGCCTGCGTGTCGTGGCCGACGACCTTCACCTTCTTCTCGACGAACCAGTCGCCGGCAGACGGCACGAAGCCCGGGCATTTGCAGAAATAATCTTCGCTGTCCTCATAGGCCTTGTGCCAGCCGGTGTTGACGATGACGACATCGCCCGGGCGCACGGCATGGCCACCAGCCTTTTCAAGATCGTCATAAGTGATCGGCTCCCACATCTTCTTGGGGATGGACAGCACGATGCCCGAGCCGAAGAAATGCGGCAGCGGCACTTCGTCGATGAACGGCGTGCCCTGCACGACATGGGCTGGCGCATCAATATGCGTGGTGTTGTGCATGGAGGTCGTGATGCGCTGCGACAGGACGCCCGACTTCGCCATATAATGGATGCGCTCGATCTTCACGTCTTCGAAATAGGGCCAGTTCGGCGACTGATATCCGAAACGATGCGAGAGATTGTAGAATTCGAGTCCCATGGCATTGTCGAGATTGGTCTCGAATTCGATGCCGCGAATCTTGACGGTCTGGGTCTTGAACGTCATTGGCGTTCTCCTGTTCAGCGCTTCGTCCCTGGCGGCGAGTGTCCGCCAAATTTTTTGTGGTCCATCATACGATACGCATGTACCATATAGCGGTCAATTGGTCGGCTGCGGCTTTTTACAGGCCGGTGCCTTAAGGATCAAGACGCCGATGCGGGAGGACGGATGCACGACATGAAAGACCCCGACGAGAAGAACGGGGCGCAGGGCGGCATCCAGGTGATTGCGCGCGCAGCCAGCGTCTTGCGCACACTTGAAAATCATCCTGGAGGCCTGAGCCTCGGGCAGATTGCAAAATCAGTCGCGCTGGCGCGCTCCACCGTGCAGCGCATCGTCGCCGCGCTCGCGACTGAGGATTTCGTGATTGCCGCTGGTCCCGGCGATGTGCGCATCGGCCCCGGCCTCGTGCGGATCGCGGCCTCGGTCGCCTCCAATACGGCCGATCTCATTCGCCCGCATCTGCGCGCGCTCGGCGACGAGGTTGGCGAAACTGTCGACCTGGCCGTGCTGTCGGGGGGGTCGACAGTGTTCGTCGATCAGGTGCCCGGCCGCCATCGGCTCGTCGCGGTATCGGCGGTGGGCGAACGCTTTCCCCTGCATTGCACCGCGAATGGCAAGGCAATCCTCGCCTGCTTTTCAGCGGAAGATGCTGATGAGCTGATCGACAAGAGCCTCGCGGAACATCCTGATTTTCCGATCCGCCATCGCGGCAAGCTGCATGCGGAGCTCGATGAGATCCGCCGCACGAATCTGGCTTACGATCTTGAGGAGCATGGTGCGGGCATTTCGGCCATCGGCATAGCCCTGCTCGATGTGTTCGGGCGGCCGATTGCTGTGTCGATCCCCGTACCGTCCCAGCGTTTCGAGGAGCAGCGGGCGCAGCTGGCCTTGCAGCTGAAAGCGTTTCGCAAGCGCATTCGCGCCGTCGTCTCGCGCTGAGACGGCAGACGAAAGGAGGGGTGGAGACACGTCCCCGCCGCTTGACCGGGTATCGTATTGCGGTACTCTAGGTCCATGATACGGTACAACGCACCGCCGAAGAGCGGGCGCGCCGGTCGGGATGGAACTCAGGAGGAAACACCATGGCTTCAGGCATCACCCGTCGCGTTCTCGCCAGCTCGGTTGCTGGCGCATGCTTCTTAGCTGCCGGCGCGGTCGCGCAGGCGCAGACCGTCGAGCTGAAGGTTTCGCATTATCTGCCGCCGAACCACACGTTCCAGAAAGAGCTGGTGCGCTGGGGCGAGGAACTGTCCGCGCAGTCGGGCGGTCGCCTGAAGCTCAACATCTTCCCGGCCTCGCAGCTTGGCCCGGTGAACCGCCAGTTCGATCTCGCGCGCAATGGCGTCGTCGACATCGCGGTCGGCCTGCATGGCGCGACGCCCGGCCGCTATCCCACGACAGAACTCGTCAGCCTGCCCTATGTGCACCCGAAAGCCGGCGACAACAGCGCCGTCACCTCGAAGCGCCTGTCGGAACTGGCACCGGAATATCTGGCG
>CAIWVR010000606.1 GCA_903916165.1 uncultured Hyphomicrobiales bacterium
CCGGTGATGCGCGCGCAGGCGGGGTGGGCGTGGCGGTCGGCGGCCAGCGTACGGGCGGCGGCGACCATCTCGAGCGGCCTGTCGCGGTTCGTCAGCACGCCGCGCAGCACTGCAATTTCCAGCAGTCCGGCGAGCCGCTCGACCTCGGCGCGGGGTTGGCCGAGCCGGGCCAGCGGATGGGCGAGCAAAGCCAGCCATTGGGCGGGCATGCAGGCGCGCTCCCCGCAGGCGAGCGCGAGGCGCGCCAGCACGCCATAAGGCGAGGTCGCCAGCGGCTCGCCGCCGGAATCGTCGATGGTGATGTCCCAGCGTGCGAGATCCGCCCGCACGCGCCGCGCCAGCGCGCGATCCGGCGTGACCAGGGCGGCGGTGACGCCCGGTTCCTCCAGCGTGCGGCGCATGCACAGGGCCAGCGCCAGCGCCTCCTCGCGCTCGTCGGCGGCGACGATCAGCTCGATACCGGCGAGCGCCTGCGCGATCGTGCCCTCGCCAAGGGTGGCGGTATAGGCGGACCAGCTCTCCGTCGTGTCGGCGGGGCGGAAGGCCTCGCCCAGCAGCGCGATGCGGGCGGCGAGGGCCGCGTCTGGTGTGCCGAGGTCCATGACATCGTCGCGCGTCACGCCCAGCGTCGGCAGAAGGCGATGCAGCGCGGCCTGCGGATGGCTCGCCGCCGGATCGACGCCTGTGTCGGGGTCGCCCTCGATCAGCCGCCAGGCCGCCTCGTCGAGCGTGCGGTCGAGGCCCGGCAGCACCACGGCGCCCTGATCCTGCCGCGCGATGGCGGCCAGCAGGCGCGCGGTGGCGCGATTGGTGCCGGTCGATCCGATGGCGATGACCGGCGCGCCTGTGTCGATCCGTGCGAGCCGCGCGATCTCGTGATCGACCAGCCGGCGCTGCCGGGTCGCGGCATCGACGAGCTGGCGCGCGTTGAGAATGTCGGGCCAGGCCTGCGATGCAATGCCGAGAAACTGGATGGTCACCGCCCAGTAGCGGTCGAACTCATGGGGGGCGAGCTCCTGCAGCTTCGACCAGTCGGCATCCTCGACGATCATCTCGTCGATCAGCGCGGCGAGGTCGCCGGCGAGATGCCAGGCCTGCGCCGGCGCGCGCGCCACCAGCAGGGCTTCGCTCTTGTCGGTCTTGATCTCGGTTCCTTCGGCATGGGTGATCGCATGCGCGAGCTGGCCCGCCCATGTGTGCACCAGCCGCATCAGGATCATCCGGCGCTCGATGGCGCTCATCGCGTCGGGCACGCCGTCCACGGGGCCATCGCCCGTGTCGAACAGCAATCCCGTCTCGATGCTTTCCAGATGCCCGAGCGGCACGATGTTCGGCAGCAGCACGGCGGGGCCGGGCAGGCGGCGGATCAATTCGCTCGACAGGGCGCGCGCGGCGCGGCGTGTCGGCACATAGATGGTGGCGGCCGCGAAATCGAGCGGCGCTATATCGGGGCCGATGCCGCGCACGATGTTGCCGTCCAGCAGATGTTGCGCGACGGTCGCCAGGAACGGCACGCCGGGATGGATGGTCAGGACACGGGGAGTGCGCGCCATTCCGCGGTGCCTCAGGATGTCGAGCGCGCGATGGCGGCTTCGGCTTGTGCGATGGCGGCGGGCGTGCCGACATGCAGCCAGACGCCATCCAGTCGCAGCCCGTGCAGGCGGCCTTTTTCAGCCGCCGCGAAGAAAAAGGGGGCGAGACGAAACACGTCGGCCGTCTCGTCCGCAAACAGCTCGGGCTTGATGATGCCGACGCCGGAATAGACAAAGGGCGCGACGTCGCGTTCATTGCGGCGCATCAGGTGCCCCTGCGCATCCATGGTGAAGTCGCCGGGCCAGTCGACGCCGACCGACGTCGATGCCGCGGCCACGAGCAGCAGCGCATCCATGCGCGCGGGATCCCAGGCGTCGGCCAGACGCTGGATGTTGGACAGTGGCCCCTCGATCCAGAAAGCATCCGTGTTGCACAGATAAAACGGTTTGCCCTCAAAGAGCGGCAAAACCTTGCGGATGCCACCGCCCTGGTCGAGAAGTTTCGCGCGCTCGTCGGAGATGACGATCTCCGGAACCTTGCGGCTGGCCAGATGTGCTTCGATCTGGTCGGCGAGGTAATGCACGTTGACGATGGCGCGCGGCACATGCGCCTTGGCGAAGAGATCGAGGCAATGATCGAGCAGCGGCTTGCCGGCGACCTTCACCAGCGGCTTGGGAATCGTGTCGGAAATTGGCCGCATGCGCGTGCCCAGGCCCGCCGCAAAGACCATCGCCGTATCGGGACGCCCGCTCAAGCGTCGTCTTTCGCAAACAGCATGGGCATATGCGTCTCGAACCAGACCTTCACACTGCCCAGCGCGGGATGTGACAGGTCTTTCAGCAGATATTGCCGCACGCGGGGAATATGCGCGAGATATCCGGGTTTGTCGTCGCGCTTGTCGAGGCGCGCGAAAATGCCGAGCACTTTCGTCGCGCGCTGCGCGCCCATGATCGCATAGGCGCGGGCGAAGGATTCGATGTCGAAGGCGGGATCGTCCTCGCGTCGCTGGCGCAGATATTGACCGAGCAGTTTCATTTCAAGCGTGTCGGACACGGTCACGCGGGCGTCCTGCAGCAGCGAGGCGAGGTCATAGGCCGGGTGGCCCATCACGCAATCCTGAAAGTCCAGAAGGCCAACCTTGTGCAGCCAGTCGCGGTCGGGCAGCCACATGAGATTGGGTGAATGATAATCGCGCAAGGTCCAGGTGCGCGGGCCGGTGACGATTTCGTTCAGCACGTCGCGCCAGATGCTGACGAAGGTGGCGCGTGCGCCCGACGAGAGATGTGCGCGCGCAACATGCGGCGCATACCAGTCGACCAGCAATTCGATCTCTATGCTCAGCGCGTCGAGGTCGTAGGGCGGGATCTCATAGCCGTCGATCGTCGCTGGCAGGTCGCGCGTATGCAAGGCGGCGAGCACACTCACCGCAGCGCCATAGCGTTCGGGCATCGGGCCGTCGTCGTCGACAATGCCCAGCGCGCCGAAGTCTTCAAGGATCGCCAGTCCGTCTTCGGGGGCCTGCGCATAGATTTGCGGGGCCGAGAAATTCTCCGCATGCAGCGCGCGCGCCATGGCGAGGAAGGGGGTCACGGTTTCCGCGAGTCGCGCGATGGTGCTGTAGGATTTGCCCATATACACCGGCGGCCCGTCCGGTCGCCGTGGTGAAATCATCAGGATCGCACGGGCCCCGTCCGGCTTTTCGAGCCGCTCATAGGCGCGTGTCGAGGCGTCGCCGAGCATGAAGGTGCGGCTCGCCTCGCCCCAGCCGGCACCCGCCAGCAGTGCGTCGATGGAGAGCGCACGGCGAAGGCGGTCGTCGAAAGTGCCCGAGGCGACGAGCGTGGCCGTGCGGTGGGTGTCGCCCCGCGACGCATCCAGCCGCAATTGTACGTCGAGCCGCGTCTCGGGCAGGGGACCCGCGCGATCAGCCCATTCGACCAGCAGCAGCGCGCCCTCGCTCGCCTCGTCCCAGCCGAGCTCGAACAATTCGTCGGGCGACTTGATGCGATACAGATCGGCATGGACAATCGGAAACCGTGTTGTCTCATAGACCTGCATCAGGGTGAAGGTCGGGCTCGGGACTTCCTGGTCGGGATCTCCGGTCAGCTCGCGGATCAGCTCGCGGGCGAATGTGGTCTTGCCCGCGCCGAGGTCGCCGGAGAGCGTGATGAGATCGCCGCCCGTGACGACGGAGGCGATGCGCCGCGCGAGCGCGGCGGTGGCGGCTTCGTCGGCGAGGTCATAGTCGTAACGCGCGTCTTCCGCCAAGGCATGGCTCCTTATGCCGTCGCTGCTTCTACCATGACGGCGGCGTCATCGGGAAACAGGCAGGTGACCACCGTCCCCTCGCCTGGCGCCGACTGAATGTCGACCTCCCCGCCATGGAGTTCCACGAAGGAGCGCACAATGGACAGGCCGAGTCCGACGCCGCGGTGGCGTGAGCCGACCGTGTGCGTCTGGAAGCGGTCGAACACGCGGTCGAGCACATCGAGAGGAATGCCGCGGCCCTGATCGGAGACCTTGAACACGATCTGCCCCGGACGGCGCAGCGCCGCCAGGGTGACCGTCTGCCCCGGTTCGGAGAAGCCGATGGCGTTGGAGAGCAGGTTGAACAGCACCTGCCGGATGCGCTTGGCGTCGGCGCGAAACGACCCGATGTCATCGAGCGCGACGATGTTCAGGTGGATGTTGGATTCCGCGAGCCGGTCCTGCAGGCCTTCCGCCGCCGCGGAAATGGTGGCGCGGATGTCGACATATTCGAGCGACAGCTCCATGGCGTCGGTGTCGATCGAGGCAAGGTCGAGAATGTCGTTGATGATCGCAAGCAGCGCGGCCGAGGATTTGAGCACATAACCGGTGTATTCGCGCTGTTTTGGATTGAGCGGGCCGACGGCGCCTTCGCCCAGCAGCTGGATGAAGCCGATGATGTTGGTCAGCGGCGAGCGCAGTTCGTAGGAGACGTGGTGCACGAAATCGTTGCGGAGCTTTTCCGCATCAAGCAGCGCCTGGTTGCGCTCGGTCAGGGCACGTTCGACACTGACGCTGGCTGATACGTCGATGAAGGTCAGCAGCGTTGCGCCGTCTGGCAGGGGTGCGGTGACGCAATCGATGATCGAGCCGTCGCGACGCGTCATGCGGCGCTCGAAACCTTCGCGCGCGTCCTGCAGGCCTGCCACGAGGCTGCGCAGATCGTCCCAATCCTCGCGCTTGTCGTGCAGGGCCATGCAGGCCCGCATGACCTGGTCGAAATGCGGCTTGTCGGCAAGCGC
>CAIWVR010000607.1 GCA_903916165.1 uncultured Hyphomicrobiales bacterium
AGGCGCAATTCATGGCGCTGATGACGCGTGCCGAGGGCACGTCGCGGATCACCGAGACGATTTTTGAGAACCGCTTCATGCATGTGCAGGAACTGGCGCGGCTGGGCGCCCGCATCCGGCTGGAGGGCGACGCCGCCATCGTGGAAGGCCGTCCGGTGCTGAAGGGCGCGCCTGTCATGGCGACCGATCTGCGCGCCTCGGTGTCGCTGGTCATCGCCGCGCTGGCGGCGGAAGGCGAGACTTTGGTCCACCGCGTCTATCATCTCGATCGCGGTTTCGAGCGGCTGGAAGAAAAGCTGGTGGCCTGCGGCGCGAATGTGGAGCGGCTGCGCGAGGGCGGGTGAGGGGGGGCTCCCGCCGTCATGGCGAGGAGCGACGCGACGCGGCAATCCAGAAGCCACACGTGGGGCCTCTGGATCGATTTGCTTTGCTCGCAATGACGGCGGGATGTTTGGTCGAACGTCAGTGGCCGGGCAGGCGTTGTCTTTGCGGAGACATCAGCCATGCCCGAGACAATGACGCCGATACAACAAACCCCGCCCGCGCGCCTGAAAGGCCTCGCCCGCTCACCTCCGCCCCCGCTTGCCTGCCAGTCTGGCTCCCGGTAACAGAATGTCTGAGCAGGGATGTGCAATGGAAAATCAGGGTGACAGCAGCAAGATCGTGACGGGCGGGGAGGTCCTGCGCCTGATTGCGCTCGATCTTGAGGATCTGGAGGTCATGTCCTGCAATCTGCAGGATGCGGTCGTGCGCGTCGCCGATCTCGCCTTTGTGCCCGGCCAGCGCCGCTTCGCCTTGCTCGCCTCGCGGTTCGACTGGGTGGCGGCCGAGGCCGGGCGGCAGGAGCGCTGCCGGGTCGGGCTGCATTTTGATTCCGTGGTCAAGGTCGCATCGACCGGTTTCGACCGGGCCAATCCGCAGGCCGTGCTCAACCTGCTCAGTGTCTCCTTCGAGGAGGCCCTGGCGCCCGCAGGCGTCGTGGAGCTGACTTTTTCGGGCGGCGCGGCGATCAGGTTGGATGTCGAATGCGTAGATGCCCAGATGCGCGACCTCGGGGTCCGCTGGAGCGCGCGGCACAAACCCGGCCACGCCATTGATGACGCCCCCGCTGAAGGGTAAGGCTTGCGGCCTGAATCTGGCGGATTGTTGGGAGTATAAGCGAATGGCCATGCGGCTCGACATGACGCGCGCCGATTTCGGGTCGCGCTTCGAGGAGCTTCTTTCGATGAAGCGCGAAGTGTCCGAAGAGGTCGATGCGGCGGTGCGCGACATTATTGCCGATGTCGTGGCGCGCGGCGACGCGGCGCTGATCGATTATTCGCGCCGGTTCGACCGCGTCGATCTGGCAGCGACCGGCCTGCGCGTCAGCGATGCCGAGATCGAGGCGGCCACAGCCGCCTGCGAGCCGCGTGCATTGGAGGCTTTGCGCCTCGCCCACAGCCGCATCGTCGCCTATCACGAGAAGCAGAAGCCGCAGGACAATCGCTTCACCGATGCGCTGGGTGTCGAACTTGGCTGGCGCTGGAGCGCGATCCAGTCGGTCGGGCTTTATGTGCCCGGCGGCACGGCGAGCTATCCGTCCTCGGTGCTGATGAACGCCGCACCTGCGAAGGTCGCGGGCGTGGGGCGTGTCGTCATGGTGGTGCCCACCCCCGACGGCGTGCTCAACCCGCTCGTGCTGGCGGCCGCGAAACTGGCGGGCGTCGACGAGATCTACCGCATCGGCGGCGCGCAGGCCGTCGCCGCGCTGGCCTATGGCACGCAGACCATTGCGCCGGTGGCGAAGATTGTCGGGCCCGGCAATGCCTATGTCGCCGCCGCCAAGCGCCGCGTGTTCGGCACCGTCGGCATCGACATGATCGCGGGCCCATCCGAGGTCGTGGTGATGGCGGATGCCACCGCCAATGCCGACTGGATCGCCGCCGACCTTCTGGCGCAGGCGGAACATGACACGGCCGCGCAATCCATTCTTGTCACGAGCGACGTCGCGCTGGGCGAGGCGGTCGCCGCCAGCGTCGAGAGCCAGCTCGCCACCCTGCCACGCCGCGCCATTGCGACTGCGAGCTGGACGGATTACGGTGCCATCATCAATGTGCCCTCGCTCGCCGGAGCCATTGCGCTGGTCGATCGTCTGGCGCCCGAGCATCTCGAGATCATGTCGGCGGATGCCGACGACCTCGCCAACCGCATCACCAATGCGGGCGCGATTTTCATCGGCGGCTATACGCCCGAGGCGATTGGCGATTATGTCGGCGGCTCAAACCATGTGCTGCCCACCGCGCGCTCGGCGCGCTTCTCGTCGGGCCTTGGCGTCAATGATTTCGTCAAGCGCACGTCGCTGCTGAAATGCTCGCCTGACTCCTTGCGCGCGCTGGGCCCCGCGGCCATCGCGCTGGGCGAGGCCGAGGGCCTGCACGCCCATGCGCGCTCGGTCTCCATCCGCCTCAATCTCGGGTAGGCCATGTCAGGCGCGCCTGCTTCCGACATTAAACGGCTCGTCGCGGTCACTTTGGATGACAAGTCCATCGGCCGCGGCAATCCCGATCAGGAGCACGAGCGCGCCATTGCGATCTATGATCTCGTCGAGGTCAATCATTTCGGCGTGCCGGGCCATGAAGGTGGCCCCTATGAGCTGATGATTGCGCTGCACGATTCGAAGCTCGCCTTTGACATCCGGGTGATGGGTGGCGCGCAGATCATGACGCATATCCTGTCGCTGACGCCGTTCCGGCGCATTCTGAAGGATTATTTCCAGGTCTGCGAAAGCTATTACGCGGCCATCCGCACGGCGACGCCCTCCCAGATCGAGGCCATCGATATGGGGCGGCGCGGCCTGCACAATGATGGTGCCAAGCTGCTGGCCGATCGGCTGGACGGCAAGATCGACTGCGACTTCGACACGGCGCGGCGCATTTTTACGCTCGTCACGGCCCTGCACTGGAAGGGTTGACGCGCATGTCGCAAGACGCGCCGGGCAGGAGCCCGTCAGAGGAGGCGGTGCCCGGCGCGCTCGACAAGCGCGACAGGCGCCCGCAATCGGTGCTCTTCGCCTGTTCGATGAATGCGGTGCGCTCGCCGATGGCGGAGGGCATTGCGAAATATCTGTTCGGGCGCGAGATCTATTTTGCCTCGGCCGGCGTGCGGCAGGGCGATCTCGACGGTTTTGCGGTGGCGGCGATGGACGAGATCGGCATCGACATGAGCCGGCACAAGCCGCACACATTCGAGGATCTGGAAGATTCGAGCTTCGACCTGATCATCACGCTGTCGCCCGAGGCCCATCACCGCGCGCTGGAATTTACGCGCACGATGGCGGTGGACGTCATCTATTGGCCAACCATCGATCCGACCGCCGTGCAGGGCACGCGCGAGACCATGCTCGAGGCCTATCGCGGCGTGCGCGAGGGGCTCGATACGCGCATCAAGATCTTGCTCGACTGGCACCCGATGGGTCGCTTCTGATCATTTCAGCAGCGAGGCGGCGTAATAACCCGCCGTGGCGGAAATGGCAGTCAGCACCGCGCCCCAGGCCATATCGACAAAGGTCATCGTGACCGGCCAGCCCTTGAGGGTGGCGAGATTGGTGAGATCATAGGTGCCATAGGCGACAAGGCCGAGCAGGGCACCCAGCAGGGCGGCGGTGCGCCAATTGTCCTCACGCACGCCGGGCAGGACCGCCAGCACCACGATGCCCAGCGCGTAAAGCGCATAAAAGACGAAGGCGACGCCCAGCAGCGGCTTGTCGAGCATCATATGCCCGAGCTGCTCGCGGTAAAAGCGCGTGGCCACGAAACCGAGCCAGATGAAATCAACGGCCAGAAACGCAACCAGCGTTGCGCTATAGGTCAGCAGGTATCGGATCATGACGGCGCCTTGCGTGATGGCCACCCGAGGCAGTGGTTGTGCGTTTTACGAAGGGCTGGCTGGACTGGATTTGGACTGTCACGCCCTTCAAACCCGTCATTGCGAGCGCAGCGAAGCAATCCAGAGGCCGCAGGTGAGGCCAATGCTGCTGGGTGCCTCCCACCCCCCGGGCCTCGATTGCTTCGCTGCGCTCGCCATGACGGCGGAAACTAGACCACCCGCTCGGGGAAAGCCGCGGCCAGGGCTTCCGCCCTTGCGGCCACGATGCCGCGTTCGGTGATCAGCCCGGTCACCAGCCGCGCCGGAGTCACGTCAAAGGCGTAATTGAGGGCGTGGCTGCCGTCGGGCGTGATGCGGACGGTTTCCAGCCGGCCTGCCTCGGTCAGACCCGACATATGCGTCACCTCGCGCTGGCCGCGCTGCTCGATCTCGATCTCGCGCAGGCCGTCCTCGATGGCGAAATCGATGGAGGACGAGGGTGCCGCGACGAAAAACGGCACG
>CAIWVR010000608.1 GCA_903916165.1 uncultured Hyphomicrobiales bacterium
ACGACGTCAATAACGACGTCTCTTAAAATCTAGATGCCAGCAGCCACAAAGCGCAAGGCGGTCGCAACCGGGTGGTTACGATGGATTTGACCTTGCCTTGATCGATATCGGTTTGCCCGACGGAAATGGGATCGAGGTCATTTCGGGACTAAATCGATTAGATGCGGATATGCCGATCCTGGTGATATCCGTGATGCGGAGTGAAAATATCTTAGTTGAAGCTATTCGCGCCGGTGCCAAGGGTTATGTTGTCAAGGAAGATGATGAAATCTTGATCGCAAAAGCGATCATGCAGGTCCTAAATAAGGAATACCCAATTAGCCCCTCACTTGCCCGCTACCTTTTTCGCCTCGCGCAGTCTCCCAATAAAATTGCGGAATTGTCTGACTTGACCAAGCAAGAGACCGCAGTTTTACAGAACCTGGCAGAAGGCCTTACCTATCAGGAGGCCGCAGACAGCATGGGCATTTCGATTTCGACGATCCGCACTCATATCCAAAAGCTCTACCGAAAGTTGAATGCAAACAGCGGACCTGAAGCCGTCGCAAAAGCAAAAGCCTCCGGGATCATTTAGGGCCAAACAAAAATTCCTGTCAGATTTTCAGTCTCATTTCGACACAGGCACCATGATCACTCTTAAGATCAAGTTGGGCACCAATCTCATGAGCGCGACGCCTCATATTTCGAACACCGTTACCTGATAATTGGTTAGACAGATCAAACCCCTTCCCATTGTCACTGATCGCTACCAAAAGCTGCTGGTTCGAATAAACGGCATTGAGTGCGACTTCTGTCGCGCCGCTGTGTTGTATAGCGTTACTGATCGCTTCTTGGACAATTCGCAAGATTTGGATGATGGCTTCCTGAGATAGAGGAGGAATGGTTTTGACATCTAGATTGACGCTCAATTTTACAGCCGAGCTTTGCAATCTTCGATCCAATCGGAACCGGAGATCAACCAAGGCATCATGGAGCGATAGAACATCATCTTTCATGACGTCGACAATCAAATGAAGATCTGCAATACATTCATTGAAAATCTTGACAGTCTCATCTTGCGACAGTCCCTCTCTTTGGGCGTGAACCCTGGCTGCGACTAATTGCGAGCCGAAACCGTCGTGTAATTCATGGATCAATCTTTCCCGCTCCCGTAGCTTGGATTCCGTGGTTTTTGCTATTAAAGCCTGTTCTTGGGCAACCTTCTCACTTGCTGAAAAAAATCCGAGGATAAGCAAATTTAGACCAACAAAATGGGCAATATAGCAGGCCGAGAACACCAGCGAGATCAAGATAGCGTCGCTTCCAAAATCATAGGGATTCTCTGTCCATGAAGAGCTTTGGATCAACAGAATACCACCCCGCAATAACAGGATGCCGCCTTGAAGGATTAGTAGTCCTCGGATAATCTTAATTTGGCTTTTGTGTTGAATAAATTTAGACAAAATAATCTCTATCAATTGCCATGCGGAAAGCGTGATGGAAACAATTGATATTTCTGCAAGATGATAAATGTTGGCTTTGTATTGAATAAGGACCTCAAGGCAGAAGCTCAAGATCAGGATCGCAATCGCCAAGACGGCTGTTACGATGAGCGGTAGGCTCGAGTTTATTTGGTCCGATTTATTCGAGCGCTTAAAAAATTGAGTGATGATCTGGCGCATCGCAGAACTACTCATCAGAGAAAACGAAAGGTAGCAGTTTGCGGAAGACTCGGGAACAGTTTTCGGATACGTGATCACATTCGGATGACCACTTCTCAAAGGACCCCTCCTTCATGATCTTCTGAATGATCTGAAAATCCTCCAGAGAAGGGGAAACATTTGTCAGATTGTAACGCACACCCAGCTTACATTCTCCACCAATATTACATGATGAAGTCTCCGTATGAATCATTTCCGCATAGCTCCAGATTGCTTGGGCATGTTTTTCAAATGCTGCCATCAGAACTTGCTGTTGGGCAGAGGATAAACGGTTCCAAGTTGCTAACCGTATGACGTATCCATTCAAACCGAGCTGGATTGTGATCGGAAAATAATGTGTTGAATACTTCGGCCATCCAGAGAAATTAGCCGAAGCGGAACTGGTTATGGCGCAATCAATTATTCCAATTCGCAGTGCTTCATTGACGTCATCATAAGGGATAATCACTGGGATTGCGTTAAGGCCTAGCGTAAAGGGTTCAAGTGTGGGGCCTGCGATGCGAACTTTTAATCCTGCGAGATCTCTCAGAGAATCTATCGGCTTGCGGCAAAACAGGACCTGCGGACCGAATGGCCATATGGCGAGTAATTTAGCACCGAATTTGGTCTGAAGCGTTTGGTCAATAACAGCAGAGTAAGCCCCGACAACAGACCTCCCTATTTGGAAGCTTGAGCTCAGTCCTGCTATATCAATACCCATTAATTCCGGCATCACTGATGAGTTTTGTATGAAACGCAATGATACAAGATCGATCGTTCCGTCCTTCAACATTTTTAATTGGTAAGTGTCTTTATAACCGACCATCTCAAGAGAGCGGTACCGGATACGCAAAGGTAAGCCAGTGTTCTTGGCAAGAGCTTCAAAAAACGGTCGCTCAAGGTCTTTTTGGATAAAGCCAGTAGAAGCGGGTTGGCCAATAACTTCAACCGATATGAAGTCAAAGCGAACCCACGCCCAAGCGGACATGGCTAAGATGGCTACCGCGATGATCGCTCTTATAATCATGACCACTCCAGTCCGCGAGCTTTTTTTAGGTTGTGGAAACTGAGGATGTCAAATCTAATTTTCGTCGCTGAAAAGCTACCCAAGATGATGAAGGGCTCTTTACTGTTGCTGTTTCTCCGATCACGTCCGTCAAGCTGGTGTAAATTCCGTGGTGGTGACCCCGTCTCGATCGTTCACGCAGCGATGGTTGGTAAGGCTGGGATAGCGTCGTCGATGATCGTGTTCATGGTCTCCAGCGTCATGTAGCGATGCTATCATTGCCATTCGTCATTTTGTTCGAGCAGTATGGTGCCGACGAGGCGCATGATCGAGGCCTCGTTGGGAAAGATGCCGACGACGTCGGCTTCGTCCATGAGGGCCGCCAGCTTTGGCAGGCGGGCGCGTAACTGGTCCGCCCTATGGCGCCATGTTTTCGACCCCTCAGCCTGGGTGTTCTGGGCGAAGACGGAACGTATGGCGGCGGCGACCATCTGGTGCTGGGCCTTGGGCACATGCGCCAGCGCGTTGCGCATGAAGTGGACGCGGCAGCGTTGCCAGCTCGCCTTGAAGACTTGCGCGATGGCGGCCTTGGTGTTGACACCCGTAGCGATGATGGCGGCGACGGACACCACCCGCCTGTTCTCTCGTGTTTTCAGATAGGTGGCGTGCAGCCAGATATAGGGCCATTCGCCCTCGCGTGGTCGGTCGAGGAAGGAATTGACGCGGATGTCGATGTCCTTGCAGAGCGCCGAGACCTGGCTTTTGGATATGCCGCTCATCCCCATGGCCTGCACGAGGTCGTTAACCTTGCGTCACTTGGCTATCTTGAGATCGAGGGTGCCCAGCCGGGTCTCGAAGGCGCGCTCGTCGGAGCGTTCATAGCGCGCGGCACCGATGAGGTTCTCCACGTCATGCTCCATGAGCTTTTGCATGCGATCAAGAAATGTCACTGTAACTTCGGTCATTGTGGGCTCTCCGTTACAAATCAGATTCAGCAACCCGGTTCTCATGAAGAGACGCAGTGACCACCCAGCCTTCGCCCCGGCGGGACGAAGGCTGGAAATTACACCACGCTGGTGAACGCTACCAAGATGCACAAGTCAGGCTCGGCAATGTGCTGCTCGCCGCCCACGTCAATCCTCAGCCACAACGCGGGATCTAAGGGGCCGCGCCCTGCATCGTTATAGTCCACGAAGACGCTGTCACCTGAACACGCCGCTTGAGCGTCGCGTTGGATTTGCGCGACTTTTTTATCCCCTGCCGCCCCCGAGGCGCTCCTGCGCTTGAATCATGATCATTGGACCATAGATATCATGTATCGAAACAAAGATGTCTCTCTCTGCGAATAAAGCTATACCAACAGAAGCAATAATGCTCCGCGAAATGTTTTCTGGCCTCTGGGGTACGCTTTCAAAATCCTGAAATCAGTCTCGTCGTCGCCAACGTGAGCGATCAAATAATTTCAGGATGACAGAAACAAGACCCGGCGGCTGTTCGCGTGGTGAAAACAAAGTTTACTGAATCGCCCAGGGTGCTGGCACGGAGGGGTTCCCTGCCCGCACGAGTTTCGATAAATTAATGATTGGTTAATGCTCTGATCGCATGTGCCGAGGCCCGTTTAGTGGCGCACGCATCAGGCATGGCTGCCAGTCGCAACTGGCGGTGCGGTGAGTTCAAGAGGCGTATGATGGCGACACAACCCAAGGCTCAGGATCCGACCGCCGCAGCGCTGTCGGCGATCGAAGAGGCGCTGAACCTGGCGCAAGTCGCCGAGCCTGAACCGCCGAAGGCGGAAGCCCCCATGTCCCGTCCCGCCACGCCCAATCCCAAGCTGTCCGCGCGCCCCCCGCGCCGTCAGCGCAATAATGCTGAAGGGAAAGCAGCAGAGCCCCCCGCCGCTGAAGCCAAGATGGTCGAAGCTAAAAGTGGGGACGCCAAGAACACGACAGCACCATCTGCCACCAATGACGACCGCCGTTCCGTCGAGCAGATCCTGCGGGCCATGCAGGTGCGCTCGGACCCCAAACTGATGGCGCTGCCCGCGCTCGGCTCCGCCATTTGGGTCGGGCTCATCGGCTTCTACGCCTCGACGCTGGGTTCCCTCGTCCCGCAGCAGATCGCCGTGCTGGCCATGTCGGCGCTCGGCCCGTTCCTGTTTTTCTTCATCAGTGCGCCGATGATGCGCCGCGCCCAGGAAGTCTGTCTGACCGCGCAGGCCCTCACTGAAGTCGCCATGCGCCTAACCGAGCCGGAAACGATCGCGACCGAACGAGTGGTGTCGCTGTCGCAGGTCATCCACCGCGAAGTCTCCTCAATGGGCGATGGCATCGAGCGCGTGTTTGCCCGCGCCAGCGACCTTGAGGCTGTCGTGCGCCTCGAAGTGTCCTCGCTGGAACGCTCCTATACCGAGAACGAGCGCCGGATCCGCTTACTGATTGACGATCTGTCTTCCGAGCGCGAGGCCATTGTGATCAATGCCGATCGCGTCCGCCAGGCAATTTCCTGTGCCCATCAAGCCCTGTCGCGCGATCTCGAAGACGCCTCAAACCAGATCGTCGAACGGGTTGGCGAGGCTGGCGCGCGCGTCAACGCCCTGCTCGACAGGAAGGGCGTGGATATTTCCGCGACACTCACCCGCACCGGCGACACTCTCGTGGGGCGCATCACCGAACATGGTGGCGACATTGTCGCGCGTCTCGCCAGCACCAGCGACAATGTCACACAGCGTCTCACCGCCGCGACCGAGGCCATCACCGGGCAGCTCGGCACACGCATCGACGAGATGGATTCCCGTCTGAAATCCACCGGCGAGGCCCTGGTCTCCGAACTCACCGACCGGGGCGACGACGTCGCCGCGCGCATTGACGCGACCGGACTGCGCATTGCCGACACGATCTCCGCAAGCGGCTTCGACTTTGCCGAGCGCATCGCCGAAACCGGCGACCGGATCGAAAACACCATCAATGTCTCGGGCGATGAACTCGAAGAGCGCTTCAACACGACCGGCGAACGGATATCCAGCCTCATCTCCGAGCGTGCCAACACTATCTACGACCTTTTCCACACGTCGGGCCACGAGCTTGCCACGCAGCTCCAGACACACCACGTCCAGCTCACCGATCACCTCGAACGCGAAGTTACGGATCTCACCAATCGCTTCGCTGCGTCGGCTGAAGACGCGATCTCCGCGATCAGCGTCCATTCTGACCG
>CAIWVR010000609.1 GCA_903916165.1 uncultured Hyphomicrobiales bacterium
CACGGCGGTGATGGAGATTCAAAATCGATGGAGCCGATGGCCCGGCTTTACGCAAGTCACTTTGGTTACAAGGCCATGGCGATGACATTCCCGGGTCGCCTTTATCTTGATGATCCCTCTCGGGACTGGCCCGGCAACACAATAAACACCGATGGCACGGTTCGTACGCCGATGTGGAAACAAGGCGAATATATCACGCCCGACCAATATGATGTGGTCCGCGATGTCTCACAAAAACTGCGCTATGGCACGCGCGTTCTGGCCAGGGCGAAGCCCGGTTCTAATTTCTACGATCGCATGGCTGGGTGGCCGATAGCTTTCGTTGATGGCATGATAGAAGCCAATCGCAGGCATTTTCCTGATGGTGAATATGGCATCTACGGCACAGGACATTCAACCGGCGGGCCTATGATCTTCATGATCTGCCAGCGGGTGCCCAATTTCTCAGGTGTGATAGCCGCTGAACATTCGCCCTTCGGCTTTATTCAGGAGGCGCAGCACGACTGGTCCGGGGCGCTGGGAAAAGTTAAGGGCTTTGATCGCGTCAAGAGCACCCCGTCCAAGCGGCATGATTTGTTCAATGAACTCTACATTCGCACGTGGAGAGATTGCGCGCGCTATGCAGGTCCTGAAGCGCTTGGTCGCGAGGGCCCAGGTGTCCTGATGCGTCTTCCCTCGTTGATGGAAGAAGTGCTGGACTGGTGGGACGAAGAAAAAATGCGGCCACAATTCAAGGCGGAATATATCATCACCCATAATATTCAGGCCTCGCTGGAGGCCGCGGCACGTGTCACCGCAGATCGGCTTGCGTTGAATGCACAGAAGCGAGCGGATCTCGTCGCCCTGTACAAGGGCCTGCCATATCCCTTGACGGGTGCAGAGGTGAAACCTGTTCCCAATGTCCTGTTTGCAATAGCCCAGGATAGTCGGGATCATAGCCCCGAGGTCTATGCAGAAGTGGTGGGTCCGATGATGTCCAGGATAGACCCGCAGTTGCAGTTTGCAGTCACACGTTTCGAGGCGAGCACGCATTTCTATCACCGCGCCGAGGACGGCCTGCCGGTCGGCATCGGTCCGGCGGTTGCGCATCATTTCCATCAGGGCATCACACGTGGGTTCTTCATGTAAACGGACGATTTGAATTTGCTTCCAGGGAGCCAGACAATGCTGAATGTTCGACTTTTGCCTTCGCTTTGTGTTGCCGCGATGAGTCTCGGCTACCTCACCATCCTTCCCGCCAAGGCGCAGCCAGCGGCTGACTTTTATGCTGCCAAACCAACCATGCGGCTCATCGTCTCAAGCTCGGCGGGCGGTGGCTATGATACACTGGGACGTTTGGCCGCGCGTTATATGACCCGGTATTTGCCGGGAACTCCCCAGATCGTTGTGCAGAACATGACAGGCGGTGGGGGCATCACCGCTGCCAATTATCTTTATAATGTCGCCCCTAAAGATGGATCCGTTTTTGGCCTGATAGATAGGGGGATTCCGACATCAGATTTGCTTTACGGGTCAGATTCGAAGTCGCAATATGACATCAAACAATTCCACTGGTTGGGCAGCATCGCCAAGGAGATCGGCGTCGGCATCATCTCCACGAGATCTCCGGCGAAAACCGTAGATGATTTTCGCATGAAAGAAGTTGTGCTTGGGTCGAACGGTCTCGAGTCCGATTCTGCCATGTATGTTCGCCTGTTTAACTCTCTTCTTGGAACAAAGTTGAAGCTTGTCGTTGGCTATCCGGGCCAGACCGAGTATTATCTGGCGATGAGCAAAGGTGAAACTGACGGTCTCTTCATGAGCGGTTGGTCTGGCCCGAATAAGCAAGCGGTCTTGCGAGATCTTAAAGCCGGGGAAGTCACTTTCTTCGCGCAAATGGCAACAAAAGCCAACCCTGACTTTGGTGATACCCCGACGATCATGGACCTCGTCAAGGATCCGAACGACAGGAAAATTGTCGAGATTCTTCTGTCGAGGCTTGATCTCGGACGGCCCTTTCTTGTGCCCCCAGGTGTAGCGACTGATCGCCTTGCTGCGCTGCGGCTTGCTTTTCGCCAAGCTGCGCAGGATTCTGAATTGATCAGTGATGCCAGTAAATCAGGTAACACGATTGATCCGATTTTTGGCGAAGAAGCTCAAGCCATGATATTAAAATTATTGGCGACACCGCCCGATACGCTCGCGCGTATTCAGGCCATTGTACGTATTCCGAAATAAGCATTTGGTTGGTTGTGGGCCAAATTCACTTATCCTGCAAGAATGCCGTGTGCGCCCTGGAATATTTATGGTTGGTAGATCTAATAAGGAAATCTCAAATCCTGAGACCGTTTGATGCAAGGTGGGTTGCGTCAAACGGTCTGTTGCATTGACCTCTGTTGTGACTATTCTCGATCAGATATGGTGGTATATGATCAGTCCTGGTTGATAGGTATGTTCAGTGCTGGGTTTTTGAAATAAATTCCATGATGATCATGTGTTTGATGTCGATCATGGTGTTCCAGTGTGCG
>CAIWVR010000610.1 GCA_903916165.1 uncultured Hyphomicrobiales bacterium
AGATGCACGGGCCCGACGAAGTGGCCTTCGCCAATGAGATCTTCGGTCGTGTCGAGGCCATGCTCGGCATGGCGCCCAACACCGTCAAGATGGGCATCATGGATGAGGAGCGCCGCACCACGGTCAATCTCGCCGCCTGTATCCAGGCCGCAACGCATCGCGTGTTCTTCATCAACACAGGATTTCTGGACCGCACCGGCGATGAGATCCACACCTCGATCGAAGCCGGTCCGGTCGTGCGCAAGAACGACATCAAGGGCACGGCGTGGATCAAGGCCTATGAGGACAACAACGTCGACGTGGGCCTCGCCTGCGGCCTGCCCGGCCGCGCGCAGATCGGCAAGGGCATGTGGGCGGCACCCGACCGCATGGCCGACATGCTCGCGCAGAAGATCGGCCATCCGAAAGCCGGCGCCTCGACGGCCTGGGTGCCCTCGCCAACCGCCGCGACCCTGCATGCGCTGCACTATCACGACATCGACGTCTTCGCGCAGCAGGCGGCGCTGACATCGCGCACGCCCGCCTCGCTCGACGACATTCTCACGATCCCGCTCGCCCATTCCAATTTCGCGCCCGACGACGTGAAGCAGGAGCTCGACAACAATTGCCAGGGCATTCTGGGCTATGTCGTGCGCTGGATCGACCAGGGCGTCGGCTGCTCGAAAGTGCCCGACATCCATGACGTCGGCCTGATGGAAGACCGCGCGACGCTGCGCATTTCGAGCCAGCACATCGCCAACTGGCTGCTGCATGGCGTCATCAACGAAACGCAGGTGATGGAAGCGATGAAGCGCATGGCCGGCGTGGTCGATCGTCAGAATGCGGGAGATTCGCTCTACACACCGATGGCGCCGAAATTCGAAGGCCCGGCCTTCGCCGCCGCCTGCGATCTTGTGTTCAAGGGACGCGAGCAACCCAACGGCTATACCGAATGGGTGCTCCATGCGCGCCGCCGCGAGGCGAAGGCAAGGGGGTAACCTCACCGCGCGTCCTTGCGAGGACAACACCAAGGTTTGCGCCACGCGCCGCGTCATTGCGAGCGAAGCGAAGCAATCCATCTTTGCGGGCGACCGAAGATGGATTGCCGCGTCGCCTTCGGCTCCTCGCAAAGACGACGCCAAGGTTTATGCCACGCGCCGGAGGGATTGCGAGCCGACGCCTTGGCGGCTAGGACAGGGGCCTGAGAGACCGCGACGACAGGGTTTTGCGCAGATGAACATGCAGTTTTCGGGAGCTATGGCCGCGCCGGACATCCGTCACGACTGGACGAGCGACGAGGCGCGCGCGCTCTATGACCTGCCCTTCAACGACCTTCTGCTCAAGGCGCAGCTCGTTCACCGCGCCATGTTCGACCCCAACACCATCCAGCGCAGCCAGCTCCTGTCGATCAAGACCGGCGGCTGCCCCGAGGATTGCGGCTATTGCAGCCAGTCGGCCCATCACAAGACCGGGCTCAAGGCGTCAAAGCTCATCGAGGTCGAGCGCGTGCTTGCCGAGGCGAAGAAGGCCCGCGAGGCCGGCTCCACGCGCTATTGCATGGGCGCCGCCTGGCGCTCGCCGAAAGACCGCGACATGGAATCCATCGTCGCCATGGTCGAGGGCGTGAAGGCGCTGGGCATGGAAACCTGCATGACGCTGGGCATGCTGAGCGCGCAGGACACTTTGCGCCTCAAGGACGCCGGCCTCGATTATTACAACCACAACATCGACACCTCCGAGCGCCATTACGGGAAGGTCATCACCACGCGCACCTTCGCAGACCGGCTTGAAACACTGGCCAATGTGCGCGAGGCCGGCATCAAGGTCTGCTG
>CAIWVR010000611.1 GCA_903916165.1 uncultured Hyphomicrobiales bacterium
CATCGCCTCCAGCAGCCGCGTGTCGAGGTCGGCGGCGCCGGTTTCGGGATCGTCGGCACCGGGCGGCCCGACGAGCAGCACAATTTCGCCCTTGGGCGTGTCCTCGCCCGCAAGCTGGTCGGCGAGCGAGCGCAAGGTGCCCCGCCGAACTGTTTCGAAATGCTTGGTCAGTTCGCGCGCGAGCGCGGCATCGCGGCGGCCCAGCACCACGGCCAGATCATTCAGCGTCTCGGCCACGCGACGCGGCGATTCGAAGAAGACCAGCGTGCCGGGAATGGCGGCCAGTTCACCAATCCGCTGGCGGCGCGCAGTGGATTTCGATGGCAAAAAGCCTTCGAAGAAGAAGCGGTCAGTCGGCAGGCCGGCAACGACCAGCGCCGCCAGCACAGCCGAGGCACCGGGCACGGCGATGACCGGCGTGCCTTGCGCGGCAGCGTCGGCGACCAGCTTGAAGCCGGGATCGGACACCAGCGGTGTGCCGGCGTCGGACACCAGCGCCAGCGCGGCCCCCTCCTTGAGCCGCGCCAGCACATGCGGGCGGACGGCGGCGGCATTGTGCTCGTGATAGGCGACCAGCGGCGTCGAAATGCCGTAATGGGCGAGCAGGAACTTGGTGACGCGCGTGTCCTCCGCCAGCACCGCATCGGCGGCAGCAAGCGTCGAGAGGGCGCGCAGCGAAATGTCGCGCAGATTGCCGATGGGCGTGGCGACGACATGCAACCCCGGCGACAGAGGCTCGGCCTCGGCGCGCAGGCCCAGCGCCGTGTAGGTATGCGTCTGCCCGTGCGTGTGCTCGCCGCTCATCTCGTCTCCAAGCCTGTCGTCTCCATGCCTGTCGTCTCCATGCCCGTCCTGTTGCCCGCCCCACGTCGTGACAGGCCCCCACCTATGGCGCTGACGGCCCGAATGATCTATCGTTCTTTATACGGATTGAATTCGTCCTGTATATAGAACGGAATTCTCTTTCATGCGTGCCACAGTGTCATCCTTTTTCGCGCGATCATATTGCAGGGCGTCGCGCTTTGTGCCTCATGAGACGAGGCGCGGCTGCGAGCGTTTATGCGCCGATGCGGAGGCCAGTCTTTTGTCAACAGAGATCAACGCCGTAAGCCGGCGCATCGTCACCTTGTGCGCGCCAGCCCTGGCGCTGCTGCTCACGGCCTGCGGCCCGCTGGGACGCTCGCAGTCGATTTTCCCCGACCTGTCGGCGCCGATTACGGCTGTCGAATCCGGCGACCTCGCCCCGCCCGCCGGGGCCAATCGTCCGAAGGTCGCGCTGATCCTGCCGCTGACGCAAGGCGGCAAGCCGAGCGCTGTCGGCGAAGCCCTGCGCAAGGCCGCCGATCTCGCCATGGCGGAAACCGGGGCCAATGACATCACTTTGCTGGTGAAGGACGATGCCTCGACAGCCGACGGCGCACGCGCCGCAACGGAAGCCGCCCTTGCCGAGGGTGCCGAACTCGTCATCGGCCCGCTTTATGCCCCCGCCGTGCACGAGGCCGGACGCCTCGCCAAGGCCGCGGGCCGTCCGGTGATCGGCTTCTCCACCGACGCAAGCACGGGGTCGCGCGGCGTCTATCTGCTGTCGTTCCTGATCGAAAACTACGTCAACCGGGTCGTCGACCAGGCGGTCGCGCGCGGCAAGAAGAACTTCGCCGCGCTGGCACCGGAAAACGATTACGGCAATGTCGCCGTCAATGCGCTTGTCGATTATGCCGGCAAGACCGGGCTGCGCGTGCAGATCGAGCGTTACGCGCCCGGCAATCCGGCCCCGGCCGTGCAGAAACTCGGTGCCAATGCTGCCAAGATCGACGCCTTGTTCATCGCCGAACTGGCCGACAATATGGCGCAGGTCGCGCCTTTGCTGAGCGCCAGCGGCATCGACGGCAAGCGCGTGCAGATTCTCGGCACGGGCCTGTGGAACGATGCGCGCGTGCTGAGCCTGCCAGCCCTGCAGGGTGCCTGGTTTGCCGCCCCCGAAGCGGCGGGCTTCAACGCTTTCGCCGGCCGCTACCGCGCAAAATACAATGGCGAGCCGGCGCGCATCGCAACGCTCGCCTATGACGCCGTGTCACTCGCCGCGGCGCTGGCCCGCACGCAAGGCGCAGAGGGATTTTCGGAAAGCGTGCTGACGAATGCGTCCGGATTCAATGGCATTGACGGCGTGTTCCGCTTCACGCAGGACGGACTGAACGAGCGCGGGCTGGCCGTCATGCAGATCGGCAATGGTGCCGCCAGTGTGCTCGCGCCCGCGCCCAAGAATTTTGCCGGTTCGGGAACCTAGGACGCGAGATCGGCAACGACCGCGTCGAGCACCGGAAAACCTTCAGATGTGACGCGCAGCCGCCCGTCGCGCGTCATCTCGACCATGCCATGCCCGACAAGGTCGGCGATGCGCGAGGAGGCCAGCTTGCGGCCGCTGAGCGCCTCGAAACGGTCAGGGTCAATGCCCTCGGTGAGGCGCAGGCCCATCAGCAGGAATTCGTCGCCCTGCGCTTCCGCTGACAGCGTTTCCGTTTCGATCACGCCATGGCCGTTGGTTTCGACCGAGGTCAGCCACATTTCGGGATGTTTTTCGGTCGCCTGCGCGAGGCGGCCCTTGGGCGTCTGAAGCCGGCCATGGGCACCGGGCCCGATGCCGGCATATTCGCCATAACGCCAGTAGATCAGATTGTGCCGGCTCTCGGCGCCGGGGCGCGCGTGGTTGGAAATCTCATAGGCCGGAAGCCCCAGCGCGCTGGTGGTTTCCTGCGTCACGTCCCACAAAGCGCGCGCCGTGTCGGCGTCGGGCATGGCGAGTTTTCCGGCCTTGAACAGCCGCTCATAAATTGTCTCGGGCTCGATGGTGAGCTGGTAGAGCGACAGATGTTCGGCGGCATGCGCGATCGCCGCCTGCAATTCGGCCTTCCAGGCGGACGGCGTCTGGCCGGGGCGCGCATAGATCAGGTCGAAGGAGAAGCGCTCGAAGATCGAGGCCGCCACCGCCACCGCCGCCATGGCCTCGTCGGCCGTATGCAGCCGCCCGAGCGCCTTCAGATCGGGATCATTCATCGCCTGAACGCCCAGCGACACGCGATTGACGCCAGCTGCACGATAGCCACGAAAGCGCTCCGCCTCGACGCTGGTCGGATTGGCCTCCAGCGTGATCTCGGCGTCGCGGTCGACGCTCCAGGCCCCGCCAATGGCGTCGAGAATGGCAGCAACCGTCTGCGGCTTCATCAGCGAGGGCGTACCGCCGCCAAAAAAGATCGACGACACCTTGCGCCCCGGCGCCAGCGCCGCGCGGTGCGCGATCTCGGCCCTGAACGCCGCCACGAAACGCGCCTCGTCCACCGGCTTGTGGCGGACGTGCGAATTGAAGTCGCAATAGGGGCATTTCGAGAGGCAGAAGGGCCAATGGACATAGACCCCGAAGCCCGGCTCGAAATTGTGGTATCTGGAAGCCATGGTCGCCTTATGGCATGATGCCTTCGTCATTGCGAGCGAAGCGAAGCAATCCATCTTTGGTGCCCCCAGATGGATTGCTTCGTCGCTCCGCTCCTCGCAATGATGAAGGTTCACAAATTCGTTGAATGGAAAGCCCGCAAGCGACGGGTGGGATTCCCCTCCCCCTTGCGGGGAGGGGCTAGGGGTGGGGGTCGTGCAATGCTCGGAAATGACCGTAACACGGGCGTTTCTTGCAATATGAAGGCCTCACGACCCCCACCTCGCTCAGCCTTCGGCTGAGTCGTCCTCCCCGCAAGGGGGAGGACGTTTCGCTCAGCGAATATGTGACCCTTCACAGCAATGACGAACTACCCCAAACACACTTTCGCCAGATCCTGAAACGCCCGCGCGCGATGCGACAGCGCGCGCGACCCGTCGGCCGGCAGGCCGTGCTTTTCGTCCGATGACATCTCGCCAAAGGTGCGCTCGTGCCCATCGGGCAGGAACATCGGGTCGTAGCCAAACCCCGCCGCGCCGCGCGGCGGCCAGACCAAAGTGCCGTCGATGCGGCCCTCGAAGTCTTCGAGATGCCCGTCCGGCCAGACGATGGACAGCGCGGAGATGAACCACGCCTTGCGCTCGTGCGGCGCGAGACAGCCGCGCTCGCGCAGCTCCGCGTCGATGCGCGCCATCGCGCCCATGAAATCTTTGCCATCCGCCCAGCGCGCCGAGTAAATGCCCGGCGCGCCGTCGAGCCCGGCGACACAAATGCCGGAATCGTCGGCAAACGACGGCAGGCCCGAGGCCTGCGCGCCCGCCCGCGCCTTGATCTCGGCATTGGCGAGAAAGGTCGATCCGGTCTCCTCGGGCTCGGGCAGGCCGAGCTCGCCCGCCGACACGGCGGTGATCCCGTAGGGCGCCAGAAGCTCACGCATCTCGCGCAGCTTGCCTGCATTATGGGTGGCGATGAGGATCTTGCCTTCGAGTCGACGATGGGGAGCCAATGTCTTTCCTCTTTTTTCGAAATCTGCGGGACGCAAACTCTCATGAAAGCCGGTTGAACGGAACCCGGCCACCGCATTCCGACTGTCTCCTTTTGTGCGACCCGAAGCGCCTCGGTGCGACCGCACGAATCTGTCTGGCTAGAAATGATGCAAATAGACGTTGAAGACGTGTGTTTCGAGAGCTCAAAGCTCAATCTCAAGGCGCCGCCGCCGCATCCCCGCGCGCCAGGCTGATGCAAGGACGAGCGTCGTCCGCTTGGCATGGCCGTTGCTAATGACTCAACAGCGTCCGAAGGGCGCGACTGAAACCGCCGGGCCTGACGCCTTCTGGGCCGGCCGGCTAAC
>CAIWVR010000612.1 GCA_903916165.1 uncultured Hyphomicrobiales bacterium
CGCTCCGCCCACCAATCGTCGCCCAGAGCCTCGAAACGGGCGACATCCGCCTCGTCGACCGTTGCCCTGTGCCCCTTGTCCGCCTGCGCCATTTCGCTCGACTCTCCAGTACCGGGCCCCCGGATTGACTTCACCGGGAACCGCCGTCATCTATACGCGCCCTGCGGCCCGGGGGCGAGCGCGCGATGCGTGCGATCCCGGTCGCGCCCCTGAAACAATCGGCCCTTATGACCCGTCTCGTCATGAAATTCGGCGGCACCTCCGTCGCCAATATCGAGCGCATCCGCAATGTCGCGCGTCATGTCCAGCGCGAAGTCGCCGCCGGCTATGATGTCGCCGTCGTCGTCTCCGCCATGTCCGGCAAGACCAACGAACTGGTCGGCTGGTGCAAGGAGGGCGCGGCGCTCTATGATAATCGTGAATATGACGCCGTCGTGGCGTCGGGCGAACAGGTGACGTCGGGCCTGCTGGCCATCGTGCTGCAGGACATGGGCCTCAAGGCGCGCTCCTGGCAGGGCTGGCAGATCCCGATCCGCACCTCGGACGCGCATGGCTCGGCCCGCATCGAGAGCATCGATCCGGCCGGCCTCGTCGCCGGCTTCGCGCGCGGCGAAGTGGCGGTCATCGCCGGCTTCCAGGGGATCCACGCGCAAAGCGGACGCCTGACGACGCTTGGCCGGGGCGGCTCGGACACATCGGCGGTGGCCATCGCCGCCGCGCTGCACGCCGACCGCTGTGACATTTATACGGACGTCGACGGCGTCTACACGACCGATCCGCGCATCGTGCCCAAGGCCAAGCGGCTCGACCGCGTCGTGTTCGAGGAAATGCTGGAAATGGCCTCGCTCGGCTCCAAGGTGCTGCAGGTGCGCTCGGTCGAAGTCGCCATGGTTCATAAAGTGAAGACATTCGTGCGCTCGTCCTTCGACGATCCCTCCGATCCGAAGCCCGGCACGCTCATCTGCGACGAGGAGGATATTGTGGAACAGCAGGTCGTCACCGGCATCGCTTACTCCAAGGACGAGGCGCAGATCACCCTGCGGGGCGTGGCCGACAAGCCGGGCGTCGCCGCCGCGATCTTCGTGCCGCTGGCCGAGGCCAACATCAATGTCGACATGATCATCCAGGTCGTGTCCGACGATGCGCGCACCACCGACCTCACCTTCACCGTCCCTTCAGCGGAATATGAGCGCGCCCGCGCGATCCTCGAGGCCGGCCGCGAGGCCATCGGCTATGCGGGACTCACCGGGGCAACGGATGTGGTGAAGGTCTCGGCCATCGGCATTGGCATGCGCTCGCATGCGGGCGTCGCGGCGCGCGCCTTCAAGGCGCTGGCCGACAAGGGCATCAACATTCGCGCCATCACCACCTCCGAGATCAAGTTCTCGGTGCTGATCGACGCGGAATATACCGAGCTGGCCGTGCGCACGCTGCATACGCTCTACGGGCTCGACAAGGCCTGATCTGGCCGAAAAGCTCTCCAAAATCCCCCGGCGGACCCTCGCCGGGGGATTTTCTATCCCCATTTCATTCGAGACTGCCTGCCGAAGTCATATTTGGACTAAAGAGCGATTCATGCAGACCGCTGCGGCGCTTGCGGTCGGCAGCACGCATTCGTATACGGGATTGACAGGGAGGGGACGGACAGCCGCATCATTGCAAAGGCGCTCCGTACCCGGACAGGACAGATGATGCGAAGCGCTTCCGGGGGACCCCGCATGCTGCTGCGCCGGCTCCGCGAGGCTATGGCGGAACCGGTCAGCGCACAGGCGCGCCTTGACAAGATCGTGGTCCATATCGCTTCCAACATGGTCGCGGAAGTCTGCTCGGTCTACGTCCTGCGCGACGACGGGCGGCTGGAGCTGTTTGCGACCGAAGGCCTCAACCGCGAGGCCGTCCATCTCACCACCATGCGCTCGGGCGAGGGCCTGGTCGGGCGCATCGCCGAGACGGCGGAATCGCTTGCCCTGTCGGATGCCCAGTCGCATCCCGCCTTCAGCTACAAGCCGGAGACAGGCGAGGAGATCTACCATTCCTTCCTTGGCGTGCCGGTGCTGCGCGGCGGCAATACGCTGGGCGTGCTCGTCGTGCAGAACAAGGCCCGCCGCGCCTATTCGGAAGAAGAGATTGAGGCGCTCGAGACCATCGCCATGCTGCTGGCCGAAATGGTGGCCTCGGGCGAGTTACAGTCGATCGTCCACCCCGGCAGCAAGATCGCGCTGCGACTGCCGCTGGCGCTCAGGGGCGTGGCGGTGGCCGATGGGGTGGGCCTCGGCCATGTCGTGCTGCACGAACCGCGCGTCACCATCAAGCAGCTCATTGCCGAAGATCCCGCCAAGGAAGACGCCCGCCTCGAAGCGGCGCTGCACAGCGTGCGCCGGTCCATCGACACGCTCATCGACCGCGGTGACCAGGCGGGTCCGGGCGAGCATCTCGAAGTGCTCGAGACCTTCCGCATGTTCGCCCATGACCGGGGCTGGCTGCGCCGCCTGCGCGAG
>CAIWVR010000613.1 GCA_903916165.1 uncultured Hyphomicrobiales bacterium
AAGTTTTGGCGTGGTGCCGCAGGAGACCACATTGTTCTCCGGCACCGTGTATGAAAACCTGCAAATGGCCAGCAGCCATGCGGACTTCAACGCCATCGCCGAGGCCTGCCGCAAAGCCGAGATCCACGACGTCATCGAAGCCCTGCCACAGGGCTACCAAACGCCACTTGGCGAACGCGGCGTGGGTTTGTCGGGCGGCCAGCGCCAGCGCATCGCCATCGCCCGCGCCTTTCTGAAGAACGCGCCGATCATCCTGCTCGACGAGCCGACCGCCGCGCTTGATTCCGAATCCGAACGCGAGGTGCAGAAGGCGCTCGATTCCCTGCAGCAGGGACGCACAACCCTCGTCGTCGCACATCGCCTGCAGACGATCGTCAATTCCGACCGTATCTGTGTGATCGAGAATGGCAAGGCGGTCGAGAACGGCACGCATGAGGAGCTGATCGCGGCGCATGGCACCTACCATGCCTTCTTCGCCACGCAGTTTGGCGAAACGACATCGCCGCTCAGGATCGTTTCATCTGCTCCACGCTGATGGCCTTGGCGACCGGACGCACCGTGCGGTACTGGCCCTTGACGACGAGCGCATACAGGACGCAGGCGACGGCGAGCAGTGTCATCCACCACAATTGCGACGTGACGAGGCCTGCAATGCAGATAATAGCAAAGCAGACCAGCCCCGCCAGGAAGAAGGCTGACACCGGACGCGGTGCCATGGCCGCGCTGCGGAACAGGAGCACAATGAGCACGGCAAGTCCGAGCGCGCCCACGAGGCCAAACTCGTACCAGACCTCGAAGAGCGCGCTGCGTGGCGTATTCCCGGACAGATAGCCGATCGTGATGCTGCGCTGGGCCGAGTCGAAGCCATGCCCGGTCACCAGCCGCCACCCCTCGTCGAGCACAATCTGCTCGGCCGCCAGCAGCCCCTTGGCAAGGGCGCTTGCGCTCGTCCGGCACAGGGGGGCCAGCGCCAGCGGGACGGCCGGAGCCATGACAATCAGCGTGCCGAAGGCATAGCCGAGGATGCGCCCCACCATCTGCGGTGCCGAAATGGCGAGCGAGAAGGTGATGGCACCAATCGACAGCGCGGCGAGGGCGATGGGCGTCCACACTGCGATAATGGCGATCGCGACCGCCACGGCAAGCGCACCGGCGGTTGCCCAGCGGTCGCGCACCGCAAGCGCCCCCAGCGCCGGCCAGAGCAGCATGCTGAGCGTCAGCGCGGCGCGGTCGAGCGTCGAGGATTCGATATCCGGCGCAGGCGAAACACCTGGTGCAACGACGCCGGTGACCAGCGTGCCCAGAGCCGCGACGCCGAGCCCCAGCGGCAAGAGATAGAGGTTCGACGTCTTGGTATGTCCCGGCAGGCAGGCAGCGGCCAAAGCCGCAAGCAGCAGCGTGCCGGCCGTCTTGAAGTAGCGCTCGGCGGCGAGATGGCCAAACGGTGTCCAGATCAGCGTCAGGCCGACCCAGCCCAGCAAGAAGAAGGCCGTCAGTGCCGTCGGCGTGGCCATCAATTCGCGCAGCCGCGTGAGATCGGCGCGCCTGGGACTGAGCACGACGCCAAGCAACACCAGCGCCGCCCCGACGGGCATCATCGAGAAGATCAGGCGACGGGAGAAAATGGCACCGCACGGCACGCCGATGGCAAGCACGGCGACGCCCAGCCGGATGAGAAGCCCGGAGGCTTCCTGGGCGGGGTCAGCAAAACGGCGGGGAGGCGTGGCAGCGGACATGGGAACACAATCCGGACGGCTGAGATGTGCAGGTTCCCGAATGAACGGGTTTTTCTGTTCCAGCTTTACTGCGTCAGCGGCACCTTGCGCCAGAGGTAACATGCAAACGCCATCGATTAGCCGCCAGAATCGGGCGGGCGGCGCAGGGCCTTGACCTTGCCGCGGACCTCCTTGGCCTCGAGCCGCCGCACTTTCGAGGCAAAGGTCGGGCGCGTCGCGCGGCGCATGATGACCGGCTTTGCGGCTTCCTCGATCAGCCCCGCCAGTCGCTCCAGCGCATCGGCGCGGTTACGCTCCTGGGTCCGGAAACGCTGCGCGCTGATGACCAGCACGCCCTCGCGCGTCATGCGACGACCGGCAAGCTTCATCAGTCGCTCCTTGACGAGCGGCGGCAGATTCGGCGAGGCGGCCGCGTCGAACCGCAATTGAACCGCGCTGGAAATCTTGTTGACGTTTTGCCCGCCAGGCCCCGACGCGCGCACGAAGGTTTCTTCGAGCTCGCTCTCGTCAAGGCTGATTCTGTCGGTCATGCGGATCATGGGCGGAGGTTAGAAGCTCCGCCCATGTCTGTCACTCAGTGCCTGTCACTCAGTGCCTGTCACGCTGTCGTGCGAATGCTCAGTCGCGGCGGCCGGATGTATGGCCGCGATTGGCCTCACCCGGCGCGCCCACATCAACACGCGCGTCGATGACGTAAGGCTTGCCCGACCGCACCATGGCCTCACCCCGCAGCAGCGCCGCTGCGAGTTCGCCAGACGTCTCCAAGGGTCCCTCACCGGCAACGCCCTGCGCGCGCGCCAGCCCGACGAGATCAACCGGCGGATCGCACATTTCCTGCCCGACGAACTTGTTCTCGACCGGACGCCCGCGCAGCACTGCCATGCGCTCCTGATGGGCGACGTCGTTATAATAGACGCGGTTGTTGGCGATCACGATCAGCACCGGAATGCCCATATGCGCCGCCGTCCAGAGCGCGTTGCCACCCATCGAGAAATCGCCGTCACCGACGACCGCGACGCACAGCCGCCCCGAATCCTTCAGCGCCAGCGCCGTGCCAATGGCATTGGCGGGGCCCGAGCCAACGCCGCCGCCGCCATCGAAGCCGACGTAATCGAGCGGACCCCTGAAATTGACCGTGTCGGAGGGCCAGCCCAGCGAGAAGCCCGCCATGGTGACCTCGCGGCTTTGTGTGAAGTCACGCACGACGAGCGCCAGATCCTTCAGGCCCATCATGCCTTCCGCGCGGGGCTTCGGCAGCGCGGGCACCTGGCGCAGCGGCCATTTCGGCGCGGCTTTTTCGGTCGTGCCGCGCAGGCGACGGACCGCTTCTGTCAAGGGGCGAATGATTTCATTGGGCGACGACAGAATTTTCAGGTCCACCGCCGGCAGGCCGAAATAATCCATGTTCCAGCCATTGTGCAGAAACTCGTCGAGCGAGACGTGAATGACCTTGGATGCGACCCGCACGCCCTTGCCCAGCGTCTGCGCGAAATGGCCCTTCAGGTCCATCCAGTCGAGCGACAGGATGACGTCGGCTTCCTTGGTCGCCGCCGTGGTGGCGGCCGAGGGACGGAAACGCGGCTCGAAGGCATGGAGTGGATGCTCGGTGGGAAAGGCCGCCGCGGTCTTCATGTCGGTCAGCACGAGCGCGCCCAGCGCCTCGGCGAGTTCGATGCGCGCGTCCCAGTCCTCCTGCGCGCGCGACATGCGGCCCATGAGGATCATCGGCTTCCTGGCCGCAACCAGCAGCCGTGCGGCTTCTTCCACCGCATCGGCCGAAGGGGCTGGCGGACGGCCGGGCTGATGGCGCTCGACATCCGGGAAGGTCACGGGGCCATCGAGTTTCGATTCCTGCAGCGCGACGTCGAGACAGACATAGGTCGGGCCGCGCGGCTCGGTCGAGGAGATCTGCCAGGCGCGCATCATGGCTTCGAGCGTCGCGCCCACGGAGCGCGGCTCGTCA
>CAIWVR010000614.1 GCA_903916165.1 uncultured Hyphomicrobiales bacterium
CCGCAGGTGCCACGATGTAATAGGCCGGCAGCGCGGTCTTGGTATAGGGCAGCGAAATGTCGACGATCTCGGCGCCGGCGGCGCGCAGCCAGTCGATGCCCTTCTGCCAGAGCGCCTCGATCTCGGTGGGCATGCCGTCAATGCGATATTCCTTCGGAATGCCGATCTTCTTGCCCTTGATGGAGGCACCGACCGCCAGCTCGTAATTCGGCACCGGCACGTCGACGCTGGTGGAATCCTTGGCGTCGTGACCGGCCATCGAGCGCAGCATGATTGCGCAATCGCGCACCGTACGCGCAATCGGTCCGGCCTGGTCGAGCGACGAGGCAAAAGCCGCCACGCCCCAGCGCGAGCAACGGCCATAGGTCGGCTTGATGCCAACTGTGCCGGTGAAGGCGGCGGGCTGGCGAATGGACCCGCCGGTATCGGTCGCCGTGGCGCCCAGACACAGATGCGCGGCCACCGCCGATGCCGAACCGCCCGACGAACCACCGGGCACCAACAGGCCCTTCTTGTCGCCCTTCAGCGCTTCGCGACCCTGCGCGGCATCCCATGTGGCGGGCAACCAGGGCGAGGCGACGGGACCGTAATAGGAGGTCTCGTTCGACGAGCCCATGGCGAATTCGTCCATGTTGAGCTTGCCGAGCATGACCGCGCCATCGCGCCACAACTGGCTCGTGACGGTGGATTCATAGGGCGGCTTGAAGCCGTCGAGAATATGCGAGCAGGCCTGCATGTGCACGCCCTCAGTCGCGTAGAGATCCTTGATCCCGAGCGGCAGGCCCTCGAGGGGGCCGGCCTCGCCGGACGCGATGCGCGCATCCGACGCCCTCGCCATGGCGAGCGCCTTGTCCGGCGTCTCGACGACATAGGCGTTCAGCGCGCGCGCCTTTTCCATCGACGCCAGATGCGCCTGCGTCAGTTCAAGCGCGGAAATCTTCTTCGCCTGCACGGCATCGCGCGCGTCGGCCAAAGTGAGCTTGGTGATGTCGGACATATTATTCGACCACCTTGGGAACGGTGAAGAAATGGTCTTCCGCGCCGGGCGCGTTGCGGGTCACGACATCGGCACCGGCGTGGCCGGTGACGACATCGGTGCGCAGCGGCAGGCGCATCGGAATGACCGAGGTCATCGGCTCGACGCCTTCGACATCGATCGCGCTGAGTTCCTCGACGAAAGCGAGAATGGCGTTCAGCTCCTGCTGGAGATGAGGTGCCTCGTCGTCACGCAAAGCGATGCGCGAGAGATGCGCGATGCGGCGGACGGTGGCCAGGTCGACGGACATGAGCGCTCCGGGCGAAACGGGGTGAATTGGGTTCCGCCCTATAGCACCGGGGCCTTTGCGGAGGCAAACGGGAGACAGGATTGCGCGAGAGCGGAGCCGTTCCGCCATCGCGCGCGTTCAAGGCAAAGGCGTGCTGAGCCACCGGCGCTAGACATCGACCGCCACGCCGACCTGCGGGACAAGCACCTTCGTCGCTGCCCCCTCAAGCCCTGCAACAAAGTCCGCGGCCTTGCCGGTCAGCAGCGGGAAGGTGCCAAAATGGATCGGCAGCACAAAATCAAAATGGAAGTAGCGCTTCACCGCCAGCGCCGCCGTCTGCGGCCCCATGGTGAAACGGTCGCCGATCGGCACGAGGCCAATTTTCGGCGCATGCAGCTCGTCGATCAGCGCCATGTCGCTGAAAATATCGGTATCGCCCATGTGATAAAGCGTCGGCTCACCCGGCGCCTTGATGACCACGCCATTGGGATTGCCGAGATAGATCGACTGGCCGTCGCGCGTCACGCCTGAGGAATGCAGCGCCTGCGTGAAGCTCACCGAAAACCCGCCGCAATCGACGGTGCCGCCCGTATTGCCAGGATTGATGTTCTGCGCGCCCTGCCCGGCAAGGAACATGCAGAGCTCGTAATTGGCGATGACCTGCGCGCCCGTGCGCGTGGCGATGGTCGGCGCATCTCCAATATGATCATCATGGCCATGCGTGAGGACAATATGCGTCACGCCCGCGCTGGCGGCTTCGATATCGCCTGTGAAAGCCGGATTGCCGGTGAGAAAGGGATCGATCAGGACGATGGCCTTGCCGATTTCAAGACGGAAGGCCGAATGGCTGAGCCAGGTGAGTTTCATATGCGCGCTCCATATTATGTCTGGTGGCACGTTAGTCAGAACGCGGCGATGGGCAAGAGACGATGGGCAAGAGATGCCGTGCATGCTAGGCGATGACCATGGCGACAGAAATCCTCACCCTCGAAGCCCTTGTCGACCGCGTGCCGCGTCACGCGCGACTGTTCGGGCTCGACCTCGGCACGAAGACCATTGGCATTGCAATCTCCGATGTCGAGCGCCGCATCGCCTCACCGCTGGAGACGATCCGGCGCGAGAAATTCTCCATCGACGTGAAGAAGCTCGACGCACTGGCCGCATCCCATTCCATCTATGCGCTGGTGATGGGCTTTCCCCTCAACATGGACGGGTCGGAAGGGCCGCGCGTGCAGGCGACCCGCGCCTTCGTGCGCAACATGTCGACCTTCATGGCGCTGCCAGTTCTCTACTGGGACGAGCGCCTCTCGACCGCCGCCGTCACGCGTTCGCTGATCGAGCAGGATGCGTCGCGCGCCAAACGCGCCCAGGTCGTCGACCGGATGGCGGCCGCCTATATCCTGCAGGGCGCGCTCGATCGCATGAATGCCATCATCCGCGAAAAAAGCCCTCCGCCGGCTTATTGAACTGCACTCAGACCTTCCCCGGAGCAAGGCTGATCAAGCCGCAGAAGCCGGACACGCCGTCGCGGCAATGAGGGTGGCTTCGGAAGTCTCCTTGGCTTGTTGAGAGCGCCACCCCGTTTTTCCCGTGATGTGCCTCAAGGCTCCGGGATGATGGCTGCAGTTCTCGTAGGCCCAGGAACCAAATGCCGCCACCCGAAACAGGGGTACGCCATACGTAAGGTAATGGTAGATTAAAGTTTTCTCTGGATCATCCGGGAAATTGTGGTATGTCGCGCTCCTGTTTCGCCTGAAATGAGCGTCAGCGCATGACTTCAATCCCTACACCAAAGACTGACAACGTGATTCCGCTTCGCAAGCCAAGCATGGCGATTGGCCCTGAGCCGCGCGGCGTCGCCGCGCTCTACATCAGCGAGATCTCCCTTGAACTGGAGCAGCTGGCAAACACCGCAGGGCTGGAACTGGTTTCCTATTTTCTCACGCTGGCCCGCATCGAGGCCGAGACCATTGTGCGCGCCTCCACCCCGCCGGACACGCCCTCGCACCCACCCTACCGCGTCGACTGAGCGCCGAACGAGGCGAGCGAGACGAGATTGCCGCCATGGCGCTCGAGCCGCCCATCCAGTTCGAGGTCGAGAAGAATCATCCTGATATCGGCAACGCTCGTGTCACTGAGGCGTGCGAGATCGTCGACGGTCACGGGCGACGGGCCGAGCAAGGCAGCAATGCGCGCTGCCGTTGTCGCAAAATCCTCCGCTCGCCTTGGCGGAGCGACGCTGGCCGGCTGCGGCAGAAGCGGCGGCACCGGATCCTCGTCCCTCTCACGGCTCGCACGTATCGTCGGTGCCGGTTCGGCAAACAGGTCGAGTTCGTCCCACAGCGGCTCCGTGAGATCGATGAGCGTCGCCACGTCAAACAGGGAGCCGGGCTCCGGCAGGCCATTGCGCAGGATGGGGGCCAAAGCCTCGACCACGTCGGATGATTGCGTGCACAGGGTCGCGCCCTGCCGGAGCAAATCATTGCAGCCTTCCGCACGCGGATCGAGCGGCGAGCCGGGCACGGCGAAAACCTCCCGACCCTGCTCGGTGGCGAAGCGCGCCGTGATCAGCGAGCCTGAGCGTCGCGCCGCCTCGATCACCAGCGTGCCGAGCGAAAGCCCGGCCACGATGCGATTGCGGCGCGGAAAGTCGCGGCCGCGCGCGTCCCAGCCCAGCGGCATTTCGCTGACCAGCGCCCCGCGCTCGCAGATCTCGCGCGCCAGTCCCTCGTGCTCGGCCGGATAGATCCTGTCCAGCCCGCCCGCCAGAACGGCGATCGTGCCGCTGCGCAAGGTCGCGCGATGCGCCCGCGCGTCGATGCCGCGCGCCAGCCCCGAGGCGATGACAAAATCCTGCGCCGCAAGCTCGCCCGCCATCCGCTCGGCGAAAGCAAGGCCCGCAGCCGAGGCGTTTCGCGAGCCGACAATCGCCACCGTCGGACGCGAAAAGACGGACAGGTCGCCAAGAGCGATGAGCACGGGCGGCGGTGAATCGATGGCGCGCAGGCTTGCGGGATAATGATCCTCGCCGAGGCAAATCAGCTGGGCACCAAAGCGCTGCAGCGCCTCATGCTCACGTTCGACGGACGCGCGTGTCGCGATGGTGATCGGCCGCCCGCCGCGCCGGGCGAGTTCGGGCAGGGCTTCGAGCGCCGGGCCGGCGCCGCCATAGCGGTTGACCAGCGCACGAAACGTGCGCGGGCCAATATTTTCGCTGCGGATCAGGCGCAACCAGTCGAGGCGCTGGGCTTGTGAAAGTCTCATGGAAAGGGATCACGGCAATGAGCTTGCGAAAGCGCCATTGTGACCCGGAATCGACGTTACGTCACCCGAAATGAGCGCCCTGCACTAGTCCTTCTGGCCGATCTTGCCCTCGGTCCCGGCGAGCAGGCGGCGGATATTTTCCGCATGCCGGAACCAGAGCAGGATGGCGAGGGCAACGAACAGTTCCGCGGCATCGCGCTGGCCAAGCAGCAGCAGCGCCAGAGGCGAGGCAAGACTCGCGACCAAGGCGCTGGCGGAGGAATATTTCGAAAGCCACGCGGTCGCCAGCCAGACAGCGATGAACACGAGTCCCGCAGGCCAATAGACGCCGAGCAGGCAGCCCAGAAAGGTCGCGACACCCTTGCCGCCCTTGAAGCGCAGCCAGATGGGATAGAGGTGGCCGAGAAACGCGCCGAGACCGGCGACAATCATGGCCTCGCGCGACAGGAAAGCGCCCGCGATCAGGACCGCCACTGTGCCCTTCAGCGCATCGAGCAGCAGCGTCGCCGCCGCGAGATCCTTGCGGCCCGTGCGCAGCACATTGGTCGCGCCAATATTGCCGGATCCGATGGCGCGCACGTCACCTGCACCGCCGAGTTTCGTGACGATCAGCCCGAACGGAATGGAGCCGAGCAGATAGCCCAGCACGAGCGCGATGATCTTTTCCGTCAGCATGGCTCAGGCCCCTTGCACGATCTCGCCCGCAACGAGCGTTGTTTTCACGACGCCCTGCAGGCGCGCCTCGTCGAATGGCGTGTTCTTGCAGCGCGCGAAGAGCTGTGTCGGAACGACGACAAAGGGTTCGTCGGGATCGAAACGGATCAGATCAGCAGGCGCGCCCCTGGCAAGACGGCCCTGCGGCAGACCGAGAATTTCGGCAGGACGCGACGTCATGGCGCGCAGCAGCACGGGCAGCGACACCTGTCCGGCGTGAACGAGGCGCAGCCCGGCGGCAAGCATGGTCTCGAGCCCGATGGCACCGGGCTCCGCTTCCGCGAAGGGCACGCGCTTGGCCTCGACATCCTGCCCGCAATGGTCCGACACAATCACGTCGATGGCACCGCTGGCCAGCGCATCGACCAGTGCCATGCGCTCGTCCTCATGCCGCAGCGGCGGCATCAGCTTCAGGAAGGTGCGGTAATCGCCGATGTCATTTTCATTCAGCGTGAGATGGTTGATCGACACGCCGCAGGTGACGCGCAGGCCATGCTTGCGGGCGCGCAGCATCGAGTCGATGGACAAAGTGGTCGAGACCAGTTCGGCGTGATAGCGCGCACCCGTCATGGCGACGAGGCGCAGGTCACGATCAAGCATGATCGCTTCCGCCTCGCGCGGGACGCCCGACAGCCCGAGGCGGCTTGCGCGTTCGCCCTCGTTCATCACGCCATGGGCCGCCAGATCCGCATCCTGCGGGACATGCATGACGAGCGCGTCGAAATCAGTGGAATAGGTCATCGCACGGCGCATCACCTGGGCATCGCGCACCGACGTGCGGCCGTTTCCGAAAGCGATGGCGCCGGCCTGGCCGAGCAGCCCCATTTCCGCGATCTCGCGGCCCTCCAGGCCTTTCGTGAGCGCGGCGACAGGCAGGAAGCGCACCCGGCCATTGTCGCGCGCGCGACGCACGAAAAAGTCGATCACGGCGGTGGAATCGAGCGCCGGCGTGGTGTCGGGCGTGACGCAAATCGTCGTGACGCCCCCTGCTGCCGCAGCTTTCGAGGCGGAGGCAATGGTCTCGCGACGCTCCGCGCCGGGCTCGCCGACAAAGACACGCATGTCGATCAGGCCCGGCGACACGACATCGCCACCGCAGTCGATGATCTGCGCATCACCAAGCTGGGCGCGCGTCACATGCGCGCCGAAATCAACGATGACACCATTCTCGACCAGCACGCCGCCGGGCGATTGCGTGCCCTTTTCAGGATCGACGAGGCTGGCATTGATCAGCGCGCATTTGGTCATGCCGGTCTCACGCATTGGGAAGGTTCCGGGACAGAGCTTCGAGCACGGCCATGCGCACGGCGACCCCCATCTCGACCTGTTCGTTGATCAGCGAGCGCGCGCCATCGGCCACCGCGCTGTCGATCTCGACACCCCGGTTGATCGGACCCGGGTGCATCACCAGCGCGTCGGGCGCGACGGCGAGCAGCTTGTCTTCGATCAGGCCGTGAAACCGGGCATATTCCTTGAGCGAGGGCACGAAGGCGCCGTCCATCCGCTCGCGCTGCAGGCGCAGCATCATGACGATGTCGGCACCGGCTATGCCCTTCATGAAATCGCGATGCACCTCGACGCCCATGCGCTCGATGCCGGCGGGCAAGAGCGTGGAAGGCGCGACGACGCGCACGCGCGCGCCCATCTGCGTCAGCAGAATGATGTTGGAGCGCGCGACTCGCGAATGGGCGACATCGCCGCAGATGGCCACCGTCAGCCCGTCGATGCGGCCCTTGCGGCGGCGGATGGTGAGCGCGTCGAGCAGCGCCTGGGTCGGATGTTCATGCGAGCCATCGCCCGCGTTGATGACCGAGCACGAGACTTTCTTGGCGAGCAGGTCGACAGCACCCGAGCAATGATGGCGCACGATGATGAGATCGGGCCGCATGGCGTTGAGGGTGACAGCCGTGTCGATCAGCGTCTCGCCCTTCTTCACGCTCGAATTGGCGACCGCCATGTTCATGACATCGGCGCCCAGCCTTTTGCCGGCGAGTTCGAACGACGATTGCGTGCGGGTTGAGGCCTCAAAGAAGAGATTGATCTGCGTGCGCCCCGACAGGACGCTGCGCTTTTTCTCGATCTGGCGGGACACATTCACCGCCTCATCCGCCATATCCAGCAAATATTCGATCTGGGGCCGGTTGAGCCCCTCGATACCAAGCAGATGCCGGTGCGGGAAAGATGAAGTGGACATAAGCAAGTTCTATAGGGGCGAATGATGGCGGGAGGCAAGCGGGGGCGCCTCCCTTCTCCCGCGCTCGCGGGAGAAGGTGGCACGCGAAGCGTGACGGATGAGGGCTTTTCAAAAAGAGAAACACCTCTTCATGGCAGGTGCCCTCACCCGTCTGGCTTTGCCAGCCACCCTCTCCCGCACTGCGGGAGAGGGACGCGCACGACCAACACCCTACTTCGAAAATTCCCGATTCCGCCGCTCCAGCTCCTCGCCGTAGCGGCGCAGCGCGTGCGATTCGGTGACCACGCCGAGCACCCGGCGGGTTTCGGCATCGTCGATCACCGCCAGCACGTCGGTCTCGCTCGCCTCGAACATGTCCAGCGTCTCGCGGATGGTCATCCCGGGCAGCAGCCACACGTCGCGCTGGCCGGCGAGGTCGGCCACGGGCTGCTGCGCCTGATCGGGCGACACGGCTGAAAGATCGGCGGCCAGCACGATCCCGGCGTAGCGGCCCAGCGAATCCAGCGCAACGATCTGCTTCGTGACGCCGGGCGGAAACATGTCACGCGCCACGGCGACGGTGACGTCGCCCGGCACCGTGCGCACGTCCTTGCGCATCAGACGGGCGACATTGAGCTGGCGCACCCAGCCGACATCATGGGGGCCGCGGATCGTTTCGCCGCGCAGATGAAAACGCCAGGTGGCGAAGGAATAACCGAAGGTCTCGCGCACGATCAGCGCGCTCAGAGCGGAGGCCGCCAGCGCCGCCGCCGTGACGTGAAAATCGCCCGTGATCTCGAGCGCCAGCACGGTCATGCTGACGGGGGCACCCAGCACGCCGGTGCCGAAAGCCGCCATGCCCGCGATCGCCGCCAGCCCCGCGGGAAAGTTGAAGGGCGTGTAGAGATTTGCCGTCTCCGCATAGAGACGCCCGAGCAGGCCGCCGATCAGCAGCGAGGCGAAGAAAAGTCCGCCGCGAAAGCCCGAGCCAAGCGAGATCGCCGAGGCCAGTCCCTTCAGCACAATGAGCCCGGCCAGCATGCCCAGCGGCACCGATTGCATCAGGTTGAGCTCGAACGCGCCATGCCCGGCGCCGAGCACCTGTGGCGTGACGAGGCCGAAGCCGCCGACGATCAGCCCGCCGAGCGCCGGCCGCAGCACAACGGGGGCTCGACGGTGGCTGAAGACGCGCTCCGCCAGGGCGACGCCCTGCATCAGCAGGATGCTGCCGAAGGCGCAGATCACACCAAGGATGAACACATGGCCGAAGAAGGCACCGGTCGCCGCATTGAAATCCGTGAGCACGGGCAAGGGGCCATGCCGATGCGTCATCATGCCCGAGACAAGGCTGGCAACGATCGCGCTGGCGACCACGGGCACCAGCGAGGCCACCGCATAGGCGCCCAGTACAACCTCGAACGCATAAAACGCGCCCGCCAGCGGCGCGCCGAACGCGGCCGAAATGGCACCGGCCGCGCCACAGGCGACAAGCAGGCGCATGTCGGCGCGCCGGGCGGCCAGCCCTCTGCCCAGGACAGAAGACAATGCGCAGCAGACCTGCGTATAGGCCGCCTCCAGCCCGACCGAGGCGCCACAGGCATTGGAGATGAATGTCTGCAGCGTAATATAAAGAGAGCCGCCGATGCTCAGCCGCCCGCCATGCAGGGCGTTTGCCTCGATGGCGTCGGCCATCCGGCCCTTGAAGCGCGTGCCCGCCAGCCAGACAACGGCCGACAACAGGAAGCCGCCCCCGACGGGGAAGACCAGCGCGCGCCAGAGCTCGATGCTGACAGTCGCGGACAGGCGCTGGTCGACCGGCAGGGCGAACAGGACCTCATGCAGAAACTGCGCCGCATTGGCGATCAACGCCACCAGGGCACCCGAGACGACGCCGATCACCAGCGCGCAGAGAGCGAGGCCAGCTTCACGCGTGCGAACGAAGGTTCGCAGCCAGAAGGGGAAGAAACGTTCGAAAGCCCGGGTGGGTAAGGCAGCCATGGCAACTCCGGCGACTGCCCCGGCATAGACCATTCGCAGAATGTCTCCAAGCCGCGCCGGATCGTCCCGGCTGAAGCGGGGAGGCCCCCGGACGGGTCCAATTCAGGGGCCGCCGCCCGCAAGCCCATTTGACAGGCAGGGGTCGCTCCACCATGTTTCGCTCCGCCAGCTTGGCCCCCGGGGGCTCTGGAAGACGGGTCGCAAGAACCGCCTTCAAAGACCAAGCCATTGAATTTTAGGGTATTTTCATGGACGTTGTCATCGTCGAGTCGCCGGCCAAGGCCAAGACGATCAACAAATATCTCGGGCCCAATTACGAGGTCTACGCCTCGTTCGGGCACGTGCGCGACCTGCCGGCCAAGGATGGCTCCGTCGATCCCGAGGCGGATTTCGCCATGCTCTGGGAGGTCGACGCCAAGGCGGCCAAGCGCCTCTCCGATATCGCCGCCGCCGTGAAGGATGCCGACAAGGTCATTCTCGCAACCGATCCGGATCGCGAGGGCGAGGCCATTTCCTGGCACGTGCTGGAAGTGCTGAAGAGCAAGAAGGTCCTCAAGGACAAGCATGTCGAGCGCGTGGTGTTCAACGCGATCACCAAGAGCGCCATTCTGGAAGCCATGAAGGCGCCACGCCAGATCGACACCGCGCTGGTCGATGCCTATCTCGCCCGCCGGGCGCTCGATTATCTTGTCGGCTTCAACCTGTCTCCGGTGCTGTGGCGCAAGCTGCCCGGCGCGAAATCGGCCGGCCGCGTGCAATCGGTGTCGTTGCGCCTCGTCTGCGACCGCGAGCTGGAAATCGAGAAATTCCGGGCGCGGGAATATTGGTCGCTCGCCGCCTTCCTGAAGACCAAGGCTGGCGCG
>CAIWVR010000615.1 GCA_903916165.1 uncultured Hyphomicrobiales bacterium
TATTATACGCTGGGCTGGGGCGGCTTCTGGTTCTGGGATCCGGTCGAGAATGCCTCGCTCATGCCCTGGCTTGCGGGCACGGCGCTGCTGCACAGCGCGGCGGTGATGGAAAAGCGCGATGCGCTGAAGATCTGGACCATCTTTCTGGCCATTCTCGCCTTCTCGCTGTCGCTGCTCGGCACCTTCCTTGTCCGCTCGGGCGTGCTGACTTCGGTGCATTCCTTCGCCAGCGATCCGCAGCGCGGCGTGTTCATTCTGGCCATTCTCGTGTTCTTCATCGGCGGCTCGCTGGCGCTGTTTGCGCTGCGCGCATCCGCGCTGAAGCCCGGCGGCATTTTCGCGCCCGTTTCGCGCGAGGGCGCGCTGGTATTGAACAACCTCCTGCTGACGACGAGCTGCGCGACGGTTTTCGTCGGCACGCTCTATCCGCTCGCGCTGGAAGCGATGACGGATGAAAAGATTTCGGTCGGCGCGCCGTTCTTCAATCTGACCTTCGGGCCGCTGTTCATCCCGATCGTGCTGGCCATGCCGATTGGCCACATGCTGGCCTGGAAGCGCGGCGATCTCTATGGCGCCGCGCAGCGACTGACGCTCGCCTGCGCCATCGGCTTTCTCGGCTCCGTTGTGCTTTACGCGCTGCGCGGCGGTCCCATCTCGGCGCCGCTGCTGGCGGGGCTGGCGCTGTATCTCATCGTCGGGTCCTTCGTCGAGATCTGGGGCCGCATCTCCGGTGGTGCATCGGCGGCGGCGATTGTCGCGCGCGCCCTCGGCCTGCCGCGCTCGGCCTGGGGCACGTCGCTGGCACATGCGGGCATTGGTGTCACATTGTTCGGGCTGGCCGCAACCGGCTGGGGCGTGGAACGCGTCGTGACCATACGACCGGGGGAGGCGATCAACGCCGGTCCCTATGAGGTGATCGTGCGCAGCCTCGAGCCGCGCGACGGCTCGAATTTTCGTGAGCAGGTCGCGCATACCGAAATCCGCGAGGGCGGCGAAGTGATCGCGATGATGGACCCCTCGCGCCGCAGCTTCACGACGCGCACGATGGTGCGCACGGAAGCTGGCATCAAGACCATCGGACTTGGCCAGATTTACATGAACATTGCCGACGTGCGCGAAGACGGCGCGCTCGACGTGCGCCTCTACTGGAAGCCCTATGTCGCGCTGATCTGGCTCGGCGCGCTCATCATGGCGATCGGCGGACTGTTGTCGCTGTCGGACCGGCGCCTGCGCATCGGGGTGGCCAAGCGCGCGGCGCCGCGTGCCCTTGCGCAGCAACCGGCGGAGTAAGCCATGCGTCTTGTTCTCGCCGTACTCGCAGCCTTTCTGCCAGGCCTTGCGCTGGCCGTGCAGCCCGACGAGATCCTGAAAGATCCGGCGCTGGAATCGCGCGCGCGCGCGATCTCGTCCGAACTGCGTTGCCTTGTCTGCCAGAACCAGTCGATCGACGACAGCGATGCAGGCTTGGCGCGCGATCTGCGCCTGCTGGTGCGCGAGCGCCTGCAAGCCGGCGACAATGATGTGCAGGTGCAGGA
>CAIWVR010000616.1 GCA_903916165.1 uncultured Hyphomicrobiales bacterium
CGTTTCAGCGCGCCGACCAGCTCTGCGGGTCTCAGCTCGCCCTGTTTCGCGCCGCGCTGGCCGACGGTGCGCCCATCACTGTCACCTGCACGCAGGAGGCTGCTCTCTTCACCGAGGTGGCCGAGGACGCGGGCGCGACCGCCCCGCTCACCTTCGTCAACATCCGCGAGACAGGCGGCTGGTCGAAGGACGCCGCCGCCGCTGGCCCCAAAACCGCCGCCCTGATCGCCGCCGCGCAGGTGGAGATGCCGCCGATCTCGCTCGTCTCGCTGCAAAGCGCGGGCGTGGTGCTGGTCTATGGCCGCGACGAGACCGCCATCGAGGCGGGCCGGCGCCTGGCCGACCGGCTTGACGTGACCGTCATGCTCTCGCGCCCGGGCGACGTGACACCGCCGCGTCTGCGCGATTTTCCGGTGCTGAAGGGTCATGTCCGCAACGCGCGCGGGCATCTGGGCGCCTTCGAACTCGCCATCGACGAGACCGCCGTGCCCGCGCCCTCCTCGCGCGAACGGCTGGTGTTCGGCGCCGCCGCAAACGGCGCAACCTCGACCTGCGACATTATTCTCGATCTGTCGGGCTACCAGCCGCTGTTTCCAGCCAGCGAGCTGCGCCCTGGCTATCTGCGCGCCGATCCGCGCGATCCGCTGGCGGTGGACAAGGCTATCGAGGAAGCGGCGGGCCTTGTCGGCACATTCGACAAGCCGCGCTACATCAGCTTCACAGAAAATCTGTGCGCGCATTCGCGCTCCAAGATCACCGGCTGCGTGCGCTGTCTCGATCTCTGCCCGACGGGTGCGATCACGCCGAACGGCGACCATGTCGCGATCGATGAGAACATTTGCGCGGGCTGCGGCGCCTGCGCCTCCGTCTGTCCCACGGGCGCGGCCTCCTATGCGCTGCCGCCCGCCGACGCCCTGATGCGGCGCCTGCGCACCCTGTTGCGCACTTACGCGCAGGCCGGTGGTGCAACAGCCATCGTGCTGCTGCATGATGGCGATCATGGCGAACCGATGATCGATGCGCTCGCGCGCTTCGGCGACGGCCTGCCCGCCCATGTGCTGCCGCTGCGCGTCAATGAAGTGACACAGGTCGGCTATGAATTTTTCGCCGGCGCCTTCTCCTTCGGCGCGGCGGGCGTCGCGCTGCTCGCCCGCGCCAAACCGAAACATGACATGTCCGGCCTGTCGGGCGTGATGACGATGACCAACACGATTGTCGGCGCGCTCGGCTTTGGCGCCGATCTCGTGCGCACCCTCGAGACCGACGATCCCGACCAGCTACGCGCCGCGCTCGACGCCTTTGTACCGGGCGTCGTCTCGCCAAAGCCCGCAAGCTATGAGCCGCGCGGCGCCAAGCGTTCTGTGCTGGAGACGGCCTTTCGCGAATTGCATCTCGCAGCACCCGCACCTGTCGCTGTCGTGCCGCTGCCGCGCGGCGCGCCGTTCGGCGGGCTCGACATCAATGTGGAGGGTTGCACGCTCTGCCATGCCTGCGTCACCGCCTGCCCGACCGGTGCGCTTGGCGACAATCCGGATCGCCCGACGCTGACCTTCACCGAGAGCGTCTGCGTGCAATGCGGGCTGTGTGAGGCGACCTGCCCCGAGAACGTCATCACGCTCAGCCCCCGTCTCGACTTCGAGGCCTGGGCCACGCCCGCACGCGTGATGAAGGAAGAAGAGCCCTATCATTGCATCGCCTGCAATGCGCCCTTCGGCACGAAAAGCACCATCGAGCGCATCGTCGGCAAATTGTCGGACAAGCACTGGATGTTTTCGGGCGCCAATGCCAAGCGCATCGATGTCGTGCGCATGTGCGACACTTGCCGCGTCGAGGCGGTGATGAACGAAAGCTTCGATCCGCATGCAGCACCCAGCCGCCCGCCGATCATGACCACAGAAGATTATCTGCGCGCCCGCGAGACCGACGGCGACCCCGTCAAGAACTGAGCGCAACAGGAGTAACGCATTGTCCCTGCAGGAAGCCGACATTCTGAAGGCGCTCGACGCCGTGAAACTGCCCGACGGCAAGCCGCTGGGTGCCTCGGGGCGGATGACCGGCGTCATGATCAATGATGGCAAGGTGATCTGCTCGATCGCCATCGACGCGCCCGAAGCCGGCGCCATGGAGCCGGTGCGCGCCGCCGCCGAAGCCGCCATCCGCAAGCTGCCGGGCACCAAGACAGTACTCGTCGGCCTCACTGCCGAAAAGGCGCCAACCCGCGCCGCACCCGCCCCCGGCGCCGGTGCCGGTGCCGCACAACCGCGCGCGACATCGAGGCCCGCCAGCCTGCCCGGCGTGAAGCACATCATTGCAGTGGCGTCCGGCAAGGGCGGTGTGGGCAAGTCC
>CAIWVR010000617.1 GCA_903916165.1 uncultured Hyphomicrobiales bacterium
ATGGCCGATGAACTGGTCCGGATAGGGATCGTCCGGGTTGATGACATAGGAGATTTTTCCGGCCAGCGCCCGCACGCGCGGATCGTGGATGCTCTCCTCGGTGAACTGCCCGAGACCCGCCTTGCCTTCGAGAAATCCGAGCGCCATGCAGACCGGCGTCGAGAATTTCGCGGCATAGGGCGTCTTCGGATTGTGCTTGACGTTCAGCGGCTCCCACAGGCGATGCACCGTGCCCTCACCGACATCGCACTGGATGGACACAATGTCGTCGGCGGCCACGCCCTCCTTTGCAAGGGCGATGGCGCAGTCAATGAAGGGCTGCGTCATGGTTCCGCAGGCATAGGGCTTGAAGACGATGTCGTCGATCACCCAGCGGTGACCAAGCTCGTTCAGCAGCAGGTCGAAGGCGGGTTTGCGCGACGGCGCGAAAGCATGGAAGAAGCCATGCGACCCTTCAAACACCGTGCGCGGACCCAGAAAACCGGCCCGCGCCATCAGCGCCGCGCGGATGCCCGATTGCGCCGCCCAGCCCGCGTGCATGCGCTTGGTCCAGGTGCCTTCCGCCAGATATTCGATGATGCCGGACGCCATCGACCCGGCGATGCCGAGCGCATCGACAGTTTGTTTTTTGTTGAGCCCCAGCGCGACCGAACAGGCGGCGGCGGCGGCCATCGTGCCGATGACGGCGGTGGGATGAAAGCCCGCCTTGTGGATCGCCTTGGGCGTCACGAGGCTGAGACGGCAGAGCAGTTCCGCGCCATAGGCGGTTGCGAGAAGCAGCCGGTCGCCGGGAATGTTTTCCAGCTCGCAGATCGCCATGACGGCGGGCACGACGACGGCACCGGAATGCACCGGGCCGCCTTCAAACGTGTCGTCATAATCCTCGCCATGTGCCGCCGTGCCGTTGATGAGGGCGGCGCTGAAGGGATCGAAGCCGCGCGCATGGCCGATGGCTGTGGCGTCGCCCGGACCGGATGCGGCGATGACCGCCTGCACATAAGGCTCGTTGCGCGCGGAAATGCAGAGGCCCGCCACATCGAGCACGATGCGGCGCGTCATCTCGACGGTTTCGGCGGACAGATGGGAAATCTCCGCGCCGACCAGCCAGTCAGCGAGCGTTTCGGCGATGGGTGTCGTGATCTCGTGTGTCATGCGGCTTTCAATTCCGGTTTCCTGCTGTCACGGAAGTGGCGGACAAGGGAGATGATGATGAAGATCGCCGCCAGCGCGAGCAGCGTCGCGGAGATCGGATCTTCGGCAAAGATCATGTGGTCACCATCCGACAGGACAAGCGCGCGGCGGTAGTTCGACTCGACCATGAAACCGAGCACCACGCCGAGCACCATCGGCAGCGTCGGGATGCGGAAATATTTCATCCCGTAGCCGATGACGCCGAAGGCGAGCGCAATGCCGACGTGGAAGAGCGAATTGTGGATGGCATAGACGCCCGACAGCACCAGCGCAAAGATGAAAGCCATCAGATAATGCTTCGGGCGGTTCACCAGCCAGATGCACGGGCGCAGGATGAGATAGGCGACGATGAGCAGCGCGAAAAGCGAGATCACCTTGCCGGCGTAGAGGCCCATCACGACGTCATAATGCTTGGTGAACAGCATCGGTCCCGGCGTCATGCCATGGATCAGGAAGCCGCCGAGCAGCACCGCCGCCGAATTCGAGCCGGGGATGCCCAGACCCAGCATCGGGATGAGCGCGGTCGCCGACACCGAACCATTGGCGGCTTCCGGCGCGGCAATGCCTTCGGGCGAGCCGTGTCCGAATTCCTCCGGTGTCTTCGACCACCGCTTGGCCTCATTGTAGGAGAGAAAGGCCGCAATGGTGCCGCCGCCGCCGGGCGTCAACCCCTCGATGAACCCGATACAGGCACCGATGACCTGCGACACGCGCAGCCGCGCGCGCATCAGGGCGTCGGGCATTTTGATCGAGGCATCGTTGGTGTTGGTCTGCTGCCAGCCCGGCTGGCTCGCCTGCTCCAGCAATTCGGCCACGGCGTAAATGCCGACCATCACCAGGATCGGCGGAATGCCCGACAGCAGTTCCGGATCGTCAAAGGTGAAGCGGTTGTTGCCGGTCACCGGATCTGTGCCCACCGTCGCGATCATCAGGCCGATGAACCCCGCCATCATGCCCTTGATCAGGGATTCCCCCGCCAGCGAGGCGATGACGCTGAGGCCCAACACGCCCAGCCCCACATAGGAGGTCGGCTGGAAGGCCAGCGCGACGTTGGCGAGCGGTTGGGTGAGCGCGACCAGCAGGATGACGCCGAAGGTCGATCCCAGCAGAGTCGAATAGAGCGAAATGCCAAGCGCCTCGCCCGCCCTGCCTTGCTCCTTCATGGCGTAACCGTCGATGACCGTGGCCGCGGCGGAATTGGTGCCGGGCGTGCGGATGAGAATGGCGGGGATCGAGCCGCCATATTCCGCGCCGAGATAGGTGGAGGCGAGCAGCACCACGGCGGCGGTGGGGTCCGCCCCATAGGTGAAGGGCAGCAGCAGCGCCATGGTAATCGACGGGGAAATGCCGGGCAGCGCCCCACCCAGAATGCCCCAGGCGATGCCGGCAAAGGCCGCGGGAATGATCATTGGCGAGGCGACGAGAGCCCCGAACATGGCGGGCAAATCGATCATCTCTGCATTCCCGAAATAACGTCGGGCCAGATCCCGGCGGGTTGGCCGATATGCAGGAGAAAAACGAAGACGAACCACAGGCCCAGCGCGCCAAGCGCGGCGATGATCGCCAGCCGCAGGGAGATCTGCCCGCCGCCATAAAGCGAGCCGGCACCGATCACAAGCGCGATGGCCAGCGGATAGCCAAGCCACGGCACCAGAGCGACATAGGCGACGCCGATGACCAGCACGCCGAGCGCGCGGCGCAGGGCGAACCATTCCTCGGCCGCAGGACGCGACGTTCCGGCCATGGCCGGACGCAGAACCAGGGCGCGCACCATCAGCAAGGCGGAGAAGCCGCCGAGCAGGAGGCCATAGATCTTCGGAAGCCCGGCCGGGCCGACCTCGTCGGACAATTGGCTGGCCTGGATGTGTGTCGACATCGCATAATAGGCGATGGCGAAGGTGAGGCCGATCAGGCCAGCAGTGAAATCGCGGTTCATGCTTGCGGGAGCCTTACTTGATGACGCCGGTCGACTTCAGGAAGTCTTCCGTCTCGTGCCCGAAATCCGCGACGAACTTCTTGTAGTCGTCATGGGCGATATAGGCCGGCTGCAGGCCATTCTCGACGTAGATCTTCTTGTAAGCCGGATCGGCGAGGACCTTCTGGACGCCCTCCTCCCAAGCCTTGATGACCTCGGGCGGCGTGTTCTTCGGGCCAGCGAGACCACGGAACTTGCGAACGGAAACATCGACGCCCTGTTCCCTTGCAGTGGCGACGTCCGGCAATTGTTCCAGCCGCTTGTCGCCCATCACGGCGAGGACGCGCAGCTTCCCCGCCTCCATCTGGCCGCGGATTTCCTGCATTTCGCCAATGCCGATGTCGAGCGTGTGATTGAGCACATTGATCAGCATGTCGCCGCCGCCCTCGAAGGTAACAACCGCCGCGCGCACGCCCGTCGCGCTCTTCATACGCTCCAGCACCTGGCGTTCCAGCGAGGCAGGATTGGCCGCGCCCCATTTGCCGCGATTGGCCCTGGCGTGGTCGATCACATCCTTCAGCGTCTTGAATTTCGAATCCGCCGCCGTGTACACGACCTCTGGATCGAAGAAGACATTCACGATCGGCTCAAGATCCTTGTAGGACGCCTCGGGCTTGGACAGCAGCGACGTGTAGATGAAGGTCGGCGTCGTCGCATAGAACAGGCCACCGTCGGGCCTCGATTTGGCGAGCACAGACATGGCCTTGGCGCCCGAGCCACCGGAAATATTCTCGACGGCGAAATTCACCCCCATGGCCCGCGTCAGATGCGGGATCATCTCGCGCAGGAACAGGTCGCTGCCACCGCCGGGGCTGGAATGGGTGGCCAGCATCACCGTGTCCCTGGGATATTTGGCGGTCTGCGCGCCAGCTGGCGCAGCACAGACAAGCGCCACGCTGGCGAGCGCAAGCGCAGCAAGGCGCAAGGTCTTCAAGGACATCGACGTTTCCTCCAATTTTCACCGCCTTGGGCGGTCAGGCGGGTCAATGCCAACCTTGATGTGTCAATTGTCGACAGTTTGCGATTGACGTCAAGCCTTGCGGCGCGCCTCGACCTCCAGATAGGCTCCACCAGTTGGCGGATGTCGCACAGCTTTGCGGGGTACTTTCTAAATGGGTCTTCTTTTTGCGGCGGCTGTCGTGCTTTTCATCGCCGCGCTTGCTCTCCGCTCCGCCCATCCGCAACGCGCTCTGGTCATAGCATGTCTGAGCCTCGCCGGTGCTGCTACCGCGCTTGCTCTCTTCCTGACCGACCGGGACCGCGATGCGCCGGCCCTTATCGCCACCACCGAGCTGACGCTCAGCGAGGTCGCCCTCTCCACCGACCGCTATGGCTCCCAATTGACTGGCCACGTCAGAAATGGCTCCGCACGCCGCCTGGGGACGCTCACCCTGGCCATCACCTATCGCCAATGCGCGCCAGACGGCACCTGCAAAGTCCTGGGCACCGAGACGCCGCGCCTGTTCCTCGCCTTGCCGCCCGGGCAGACGGGCAGCTTCTCGACCCTGCTCACCCAGGGTGCCTCCATCGCCCTGCCCGGTGTCGCCTGGGATTGCGCCATCGCCTCCGCCCAGACTGATTTTTGACGCGCGCGGTTCGGAAATCTCATTTGACTCACCCCTGTCTGCGCCTTCAGATGCGGCCCAAGCGTCGCAGTACGACTGCCATTGGGGAGACACAGATGAAACGCATCGCGGGCGCATTCGCCGCATTCGGACTGCTGATGAGCGCGGCACACGCGCAAAGCCAGGCCAATCTGAACCTGATCGTCGGCTTCGCGCCGGGCGGCTCGGCCGATTCCATCGCGCGCATCATCGGCGCGCGGATGCAGGAAAAGACCGGCCGCAATGTCGTCACCGAAAACCGTCCCGGTGCCGGTGCCAACATTGCGACCAAGGCGGTCATCAACGCCACGCCTGACGGCAACATGCTGCTGGTCACCACGGCCGCCCTGCCGATCAACGAGACGCTCTATCGCAATAAGGGCTTTCTCGGCACGTCGCTGAAGCCGATTTCGATCGTCGCGACAACGCCGGAAGTCTTCGCCATCGGCAAGGCCGATCCGGCCAAGTCTCTGGCGGAATTCGTCGCCAGCCAGAAGGACAAGGAGATCATCTTCGCCACCGCGGGCATCGGCACGGGATCGCACATCGCGGGCGAATATTTCTTCAAGTTTATCATGAAGGCGAACCCGAAGCACGTTCCGTTCCGCGGCGGACCGGATGCCACCAACGCGCTGATGGGCGGGCATGTGCCGATGGTCGTCTCGTCGCTGTCAGGCTTTGCCGCCCAGGTCGCCAATGGCGACATTCACGGCCTCGCCATTGCCGCCGACGCGCGCAATGACGTCATCAAGAATGTGCCGACCTTCTCGGAGGCTGGTTACCCCGGCTTCACCTCGCTGTCATGGGTCGGCTTCTTCGCGCCTCCCGGCACGCCGGCCGCCATCGTGACGGCGCTGAACAAGCAGATCGACGACATCTCGCGTGAACCGGCGATCTCGTCAAAGCTCCGCGCGATCGGCTTTGACCCATTGTATGGCGACGTCTCCGCAACCGAAGCCTTCATGGCCAAGGAATATGTTGAATGGAAAAAGCGCGTCGAAGCGCTCGATCTCAAAGTCGAATAAGGGAAAAGCGATGTCGATCAGCGATACGATCCGCAAGCTCGTCTACAATGCCTGGGACGACGGCTATCCCTGCATGCTCGCCACGGAAGGCGAGCATGGACCCAACATCAGCCCCAAGGGTTCGATGATGGTGTTCGACGATGACCATCTCGCCTATTGGGAGCGCTCGAAGAAAGCTGCCTATGCCAACCTGACGAAAGATGCCCGTGTCTGCGTGATGTACGGCAATTTCGCCGTGCAGCGCGCCGGTCCTCTTGAATCCGGCTTCCTGCGCTTCTACGGCGTGGCGGAACTGCATGAGAGCGGCCCGATCCGCGAGGCGATCTTCGCGCGACTCACCCCGCGCGAGCAGACGCATGTCGGTGCCGACACCGGCATCGGCGTGCTGATCAAGATCACACGCGCGGAGGACGTGCGCGGCAAGCCGCTCGGGTAGTCACCCCTGAGCGAGCATCTATCAGCATCGTCACTGCGAGCGGAGCGAAGCCGACAGTCTCCCGAAGATGGATTGCCGCGTCGCCTTCGACTCCTCGCAATGATGATGCTACCCGAGCGGCTTGCCGCGCACGTCTTCGGCCCGCGTGATCTTGATCAGCACGCCGATACCGGTGTCTGCACCAACATGCGTCTGCTCACGCGGGGTGAGGCGGGCGAAGATCGCAGCGTGGATTGGGCCGCTCTCATGCAGTTCCGCCACGCCGTAGAAGCGCAGGAAGCCGGATTCAAGAACACCG
>CAIWVR010000618.1 GCA_903916165.1 uncultured Hyphomicrobiales bacterium
GGGCCGCGGGCGCGCATTCTGGCGATCGAGCCCAATCCGTTGGTCTTCGAACGGTTAACCTACAACATTCGCCAGAACCCCTTTGCCACGGTCAAGGCGCTCGACTGCGCTGTGGCGGACCGGGAGGGCGAGATCACCCTGTTCCTCGATCCGCGCAACCAGGGCTGCACCTCCGTGCGCATCAGCGATGCTGGTGAATCGATCAAGGTCCATGCCAATTCGCTGGCCGCGATCCTCGCCCACGAATCCTACGACCGGGTCGATGCGCTCAAGGTCGATGTCGAGGGTGCCGAGGATGTCGTGCTGGAACCCTTTTTCCGCGAGGCCCCCCCCGCCCTTTGGCCGCGCCTGATTCTTTGTGCGCATTCGGAGACCGGCTGGTCGGTCGACCTGCCGCGCATGTTGTCCGGCTATGGTTATCGCGAGACGCTGCGCAGCCGCTCGAACCTTGGCTGGGAGCGGGTTTGAGCCTTTCGTCCGCGCCGGTTCGCCATATTTTGCTTGCGGTCGAGGCCCGGCTTCCGCAAAACCGGCTCGGGAGCCCATATCATGACGTCAGACCAAGCCGCCCATAAGACCGCGCCCGTGACCGCCGCCGTGCTCGTCATCGGCGACGAGATCCTGTCCGGACGGACCAAGGACAAGAACATCGGCTACATCGCCGATTACATGACCAATATCGGTATCGACCTGCGCGAAGTGCGCATCGTGCCCGATGTCATGGAGGACATTGTCGCGGCGCTGAATGCGCTGCGCGCCCGTTACACCTATGTCTTCACCACGGGCGGCATCGGCCCGACGCATGATGACATCACGGCCGATGCTGTGGCGCAGGCCTTCGGGGTCGAGCTTTATGAAGACCAGCGCATCATCGAGGCCATGCTGACACGCATCAAGCCGGAGGATCTCAACGCCTCGCGCCGGCGCATGGCGCGCGTGCCGCAGGGCGGCGATCTGGTGCCCAATCCGGTCAACAAGATTCCGGGTTTTCGCATTGCCAATGTGATCGTCATGGCCGGTGTCCCGATGATCATGCAGGCCATGCTCGATGGTGTTGCGCCAACCCTGGAAACCGGCGTCAAGCTCACCATGACGGCGATCGAGGCAGATGCGCCCGAAGGTGCCTATGCGGCGGCGCTGGGCGACATCGCCAAGGCACATGAGGCCCTGTCGATTGGCTCCTATCCGAGCTATGTCGATGGAAAGTTCAAGAACCAGATCATCGTCCGCGGCCGCGACCCGCAGGAGGTTGCTGTGACGGTGGGCGAAGTCGAGCAGATGCTGGAGATCTTGCGCGCCGCGCGCGGCTGAGAAAGGGGAAGCCCAAGGCCCCCCCAAGGCAACCCCCAAGGCAACGCTGGGGTGAGGCGCCGAGCTTGCGGTCGCGGGAAATGGCAGGGGATAGCCACGGCTGTGTCGCTGACCCTTCGCGCACCCGAGAGAATCCGCTCGCTTCCGCGGGGCCCCCCTGATATTTCAGCCGCCTTGAACTCCACGAGGCCCGCATGTCAGACCCCGCAGCGCAGAAAGCCTTTCCGGTCTCCTGGGACCAGTTCCAC
>CAIWVR010000619.1 GCA_903916165.1 uncultured Hyphomicrobiales bacterium
CCGGTGAGCCCGCACTCGTCACGCAGCGCGTCGGCCAAGGTCTTGCGTGGCTCGACGCTGATGTCATAGCCGATGCCGTTCACCTGCAAGGTGAGATTCTGTTTCATGTCCTGCCGTTTCATGCGCTGGTCTGTTCAAAGGCGCGCAGGCTCAAGGCGCGCACGAGATCGCGGCGGTAGTCGCCGGTGGTCGCTGCATCTTCCAGCGGTTCGATGAGGGCCGCGGCCTGCGCTGCGGCGTCGCTCCATGTGGTGGCGTCAGGCGCAGCGCCTGTGAGACGCGCCTCGACAGCGGCGAGGCGACGCGGAAAGGCTTCGGCGCCGCCAATCGCAAAGCGCGGCTCGGCGATCTTCCCATCGACGATGCGATAGGTCACGAGAACGGCGGCGAGCGCAAAATCGCCGGCGCGCCGGCTGAATTCGACAAACCCGATCCGCGTGTCGTCAGGCAGCAGCGGCAGGCGCGCCTCGACCAGGATCTCGTCGGGCTGCAGGTCAGTCGTCATCACGCCCTGAAAAAAGTCGCATGCCGCTATTTCGCGCACGCCGCGCATCGACTGCGCCACGAGCACGGCATCGAGCGCCGCCGCCGCGAGGCACCATTCGGACGACGGGTCGGAATGGGCGAGGCTGCCGCAAAAGGTGCCGCGCGTGCGGATGGGTGCATGTGCGATGTGGTGCATCAGGCGCGCGAGCAGGACGCCCGTGGCCCCTGGCACGGCACCCTCGTGCAAGGCCCTGTGCCGGACCCGTGCGCCGATGACCAGCCTGTCGCCCACGACTGCAAGACGGTCGAGGCCCGCGACGCGGTTGATGTCGACGAGATCTGGCGGCCGCGCCATGCGAAAGGCCATGATGGGCACGAGGCTTTGCCCGCCGGCGATCACGCGCCCGTCGCCGGGCGCGACCTCGGCCAGAATGCGGACCGCCTCCTCGAGGGTTTCGGGACGATGGTAGACGAATGCTGCGGGTTTCAAGAGCAAACCTCGATCGGGCACCTAGCGCCGCTGCGTTCGCCTCGCAAGCGCGAGCCGAACCGTGATGACCTCTATTCTGAGCGGCGCGGTGTCGCGCAGCAAGGGAAAAATCCCGAATTTGGCACGACGGTTGCTTTGTGTGTAATCTGACCTCATCCCGCCGTATCGGCCCCTCGGAGTATCCCCATGCCCCGCATGCTCGTCACCCGTCGCGCCTTGGCGCATCCGCAATCCGCCCTCCTGGGCCGTGGGCTGCTTCTCGTGCCTCTTCTCGCGCTCACGCTGCTCTCCACCAGCAGGGCGCGCGCCGATGCTCTGGAGGATTTCTACCGCAGCAAGAGCGTCAACCTGATCGTCGGCTATTCCTCTGGCGGCGGTTACGACATTTATGCGCGTTCGGTTGCACGCTATCTGGGCAACCATTTGCCAGGTCAGCCCAAAGTCGTCGTCACCAACATGCCCGGTGCCGGCAGCCTCGTTTCGGTCAACCATCTTTACAATATCGCGCCCAAAGACGGGACGGCGATAGCGACTTTCGGTCGCGGTCTGCCGATGGAGCCGCTGATCGGCTCCACCAAAGTGCAATTCGACGCCACGAAACTGACCTGGATCGGCTCGGTTACCTCCGAATTGAGCGTTTGCGCGGTGACGCAGAAATCGAAGGTGATCACGTTTGAAGATTCACTCAGCATCGAGGCGGCGGTCGGCGGTGAGGGGTCCGGTTCGGATCCCGACACCTATGCCTCGCTTGTGCGCAATCTTTTCGGCTCGAAGATGAAGCTTGTGATCGGCTATCCCGGCGGCAATGAGATGACACTCGCCATTGAGCGCGGCGAGCTGGACGGACGTTGCGGCTGGTCCTGGGGCTCGATCAAGGCGACACGGCCCGACTGGGTGTCGGGACCAAACAAGCTGCGCGTTCTGTTGCAGATGACGCTGGAGCGCAGTCACGAAATGCCGGACGTGCCGACCGTCCTCGAGAAAGCCAAGACGCAGGCTGACAAGGATGTCGTGAAGCTCATCGTCAGCCGCCAGACCATCGCGCGCCCCTTCGCGGCACCTCCTGGCATTCCGGAAGACCGCAAGAACGCATTGCGCAAGGCTTTTGACGAAACCATGACGGACAAGGATTTTGTGGCCGAGGCCAAAACACTGTCACTGGACGTGGATCCGTTGAGCGGTGCTGAGGTCGACAAGCTGATTGCCGAACTCTATCGCGCCTCGCCTGATGTGGTGGCGCGTGCGAAAGCCGTGATCGCCGGAGTTGCCTCACCGAAATAATCATATTTTCGCAGGCGCTTGCGCGCCTGCGATTTTTTCCGGGTCTCGCGCATTGTGCGGTCCCCATCCGTCACGCCTCTGTTTCGGGATCGAGACATTCTTCCGACACTGCCGATGACGCCTGCCTCATTTATCTTGAGGACGCAAACGTCCTGGGGCTGTCGCGTCTGTGAGCCCAAAAGCCCACGCGAGGCCCTCGCCTCAATCGCGACAAGCTGCCGGCCTTGCCAGCCACGCCGATCCGTCCCGTTTTGATGGTCGATTTCGCGATCCCTTGCTCTGGGTCCGGGCATTTACCCACAGGTGGCTCACTGTCGAGCTTTGACCCCCGTCGCCCGTGGCCTTACTCAAAGCGCCTTTATTTTTCGGCAGAATCACGGGTCCCAACATGAAGTCCATCCATCAGCGTCTCGCCGAAGAGCTTGTCGTCCAGGAATGGCAGGTCACGGCCGCTGTTGAGCTGATTGATTCGGGTGCAACGGTTCCCTTCATTGCGCGCTACCGCAAGGAAGTCACGGGCACGCTCGACGACACGCAATTGCGTAATCTCGACGAGCGGCTGAGCTATCTGCGCGAGCTTGAAGACCGTCGCAAGGCGGTGATCGAATCGATCCGCGATCAGGGCAAGCTCGACGAAGCCTTGCTTGGAACCCTCAATGCGGCCGAGACCAAGGCGCGGCTGGAGGACATTTATCTGCCTTTCAAGCCCAAGCGGCGCACGAAAGCGCAGATTGCGCGCGAGGCCGGGCTGCAGCCGCTGGCGACCGATCTGCTTGGCAATCCGATGACGGACCCGCGCGCTGAAGCTGAAAAATACATCGACGCCGAAAAGGGCATTGCGACGGTTGAGGCGGCGCTGGAAGGCGCGCGTTCGATCCTCGTCGAGACTTTTGCGGAAGATGCCGAACTGATCGGCACCTTACGAGAGACATTCTGGACACAGGGGCGCCTGCGCTCGTCCGTGCGCGCCGGCAAGGAAACCGAGGGCGCAAAATTCTCCGATTATTTCGACTTCAGCGAGCCGCTCACCAAGCTTCCCTCGCATCGTATCCTTGCGATGTTCCGGGGCGAGAAGGAAGACATGCTCGATCTCAAGCTCGATCCGGAAGTCGAGTCACCTCAGCCTGGTGTGCCGACGCTGTATGAAAATCGCATCGCCGCGAAGTTTCGAATTTCAGCGCAGGGACGCCCCGCCGATAAATGGCTGAACGATTGCGTGCGCTGGGCCTGGCGCACGCGCATGGAATCGTCCCTCTCGGTCGATCTGCGCGTCCGGCTCTGGCAGGTCGCGGAAGTGGAAGGTGTCAAAGTCTTCGCCGGAAACCTGCGCGACCTGCTGCTGGCGGCACCGGCCGGCGCGCGCGCGACCCTCGGGCTGGATCCGGGCTTTCGCACTGGCGTGAAGGTGGCCGTGATCGATGCGACCGGCAAGGTCATGGAATATGCGACGATCTATCCGCACGAGCCGCAGAAGCGTTGGGCGGAATCGCTCGCCACGCTTGCCAATCTCTGCCGCAAGCACAAGGTCGAGCTGATCGCCATCGGCAATGGCACAGCCTCGCGCGAGACGGACAAGCTTGCAGGTGAACTCGTCAAGGGTGCGACCGAGATGACGCTCACCAAGGTGATGGTTTCGGAGGCGGGCGCATCGGTCTATTCCGCATCGGCCTTTGCGTCGGCGGAGCTGCCTGACCTTGACGTGACAATCCGCGGCGCGGTGTCGATTGCGCGCCGTCTGCAAGACCCGCTTGCGGAATTGGTGAAGATCGATCCGAAATCCATCGGCGTCGGCCAGTACCAGCATGATCTGTCGGATGTGAAATTGTCACGTTCGCTCGATGCCGTGGTGGAGGATTGCGTGAACGCCGTTGGCGTCGATGTGAATACCGCCTCTGCGCCATTGCTCGCCCGCGTGTCAGGATTGTCGGAATCGCTTGCGCAGAATGTCGTCGCCCACCGTGATGCCAACGGCCCCTTCCGCAGTCGCTCGGCACTGCGCGATGTGCCGCGCCTCGGTGCCAAGGCGTTCGAGCTGTGCGCCGGTTTTCTGCGCATTCGCGATGGTGATGACCCGCTTGACCAGTCGAGCGTGCATCCCGAAGCCTATCCCGTCGTGCGGCGCATCATCGAAGCCACCAAGAGCGACATCAACGTGCTGATCGGCAATGCCACGACCTTGCGTGCCTTGCGGCCACAAAACTTCGTCGATGCAACCTTCGGCCTTCCCACGGTCACGGACATTTTGAAGGAGCTTGAAAAACCCGGCCGCGATCCGCGCCCGTCGTTCAAGACGGCCTCCTTCCAGGAGGGGGTCGAGAAGATCTCGGACCTGAAGCCCGGCATGATGCTGGAAGGCGTGGTCACCAATGTCGCGGCTTTCGGTGCCTTCGTCGATATTGGCGTGCATCAGGATGGACTGGTCCATATTTCGGCCATGTCGAGCACCTTCGTGAAGGACCCCCGCGAGGTCGCCAAGCCGGGTGACGTGGTGCGGGTGAAGGTTCTGGAGGTCGATCCGGCGCGCAAGCGCATCAGTCTCACCATGCGCATGGACATTCAGCCAGGTGCGCCTGCGCCCAAGCGCGCGGAGGCGAGCCCATCGCAGACGCAGCGCGCCTTGAAACAGGTGCAGGACAAGGCCAGCGCGCCGGGCGGCGGCTTGCTGGCAGATGCCCTGCGGCGCGCCGGCGTGGCCGATCCCAACGCACGGCGGCGGTGAGCCGTCGCCGGTTTTGCCGACGGCTGTGACCCCGTTGTCCCCCTGACAGTTAATTGCGCACGCCGACCAGATTCCATGGTGCCAGCAACAGGAGACCGTCACGAAGATGCCTGCTCCGGCCAGTTGCGTGCTTGGAACCGCGCGCGTCTTCGGGCCGATTCCGGCAGGCAGATGAGCCCCGTTGCGCCAGCGCTGCTGGCACCGTGAGCGACGCGCGGGATGATCCGGACCGGCCATTTTTCTCCCCAAGTCAGCCACCCCTTGCCTTGGGCGCGTGCGGCAAGCCATATTGGCCGCCTGAACGTCGCCGAGAATGGCCGGGTCCACCGGTCGCGAGAGCCATGGCGTCAGAGGGGGGTTGATATGGGCGTGCGTAATTCTGGCATGCGTCGTCGCGACATGTTTCGCGCCTCTGTCCTGGGTCTGGCTGTTGCCGGACTGGGGTTCATCTCCGGTGTTTCCGCGCAGGGCGCGCCGTCCTGGGTGACCCCCGATCTCCTCGCAGCGGCCAAGGCCGAAGGCGGCACCGTCATCGTCTACGGCTCGATGAACGAACAGGAGGCGCTGCCGCTCTGGAAGGCGTTCGAGACTGCGACCGGCATTGTCGTGCAATATGTGCGCTCGTCCGATACCGGGCTCATGAGCCGCATCCTGCTCGAGGCGCGCGCGCAGCAGAAATCATGGGATCTCGTGGTCACCACGGCGGTCAGTAAACTGCCGCAGGAATATCTCGCCGTCCTCGATCTGCCCGAGGCCAAGAACATCGACCAGAAGGCGGTCGACCCGAAGAAGAAGTGGTACGGCGTTTACTCGAATTACAATACGCCAGCCTACAATACGAAGTTCGTCGACAAGGCCAACCTGCCCAAAACCTATGAGGAAATGGCGACCCGCAAGGACTGGGTTGGCAAGGTGGCCATCGATGCCAATGACAGCCAATGGGTCTATGCCATGTTCGAGGCCTATGGTGAGCCCAAGGCACGCAAGGTGATCGGCGATCTCGTTGCCAACCTGAAGCCAGTGATCGTCGACGGTCATCTCGCGCTGGCGCGTTCGGTCGGCCTCGGTGAATATTGGGTGGCCCTCAACAATTACACCAATCTCACCATCAACGTGTCGCTCAAGGGTGGCGAAACGGATTACTGGGCGCTCGATCCGGTCGGGTTGTTCTTCGGCCAGGCGGGCATCAATGTGCGTGCGCCGCATCCGCGCAGCGCGCAGCTCGCCACCAATTTCCTCGTTTCAAAAGACGCGCAGAAGCTGCTGACCGAGGC
>CAIWVR010000620.1 GCA_903916165.1 uncultured Hyphomicrobiales bacterium
CGCGCGCGCCTTCGGCGAAGAATGTGTATTTGCCGCGCAGCTCCATGCCGCGTGTGAAACTGCCCTTCGCGTCACCCTCGCGCGACACGCCCATGTCGCCGGTGGCGACGCCGAGCACTACTCCCGCCTCGCCAAAGAGCACCTCAGCTGCGGCGAAGCCGGGATAGATCTCGATGCCCAGCGCCTCGGCGCGCAGGCTCAGATAGCGCGCGACATTGGCCAGAGAGCCGACATAATTGCCATGGTTGTTCATGAGCGGCGGCATGAGCATATTGGGCAGCCGCACGGCACCCGAATGCCCCAGCATGTAGAAGCGGTCTTCCGTCACCTTGGTCTTGAGCGGTGCATCCGCATCCGCGCGCCAGTCGGGCAGCAGGCGGTCGAGGCCGATCGGATCGATGACCGCGCCCGACAGGATATGGGCACCGACCTCGGAGCCTTTTTCCACCACGACAACGGAGGCGTCCGGCGACAATTGCTTGATGCGGATGGCGGCGGCCAGGCCCGCCGGTCCGGCACCCACGACGACGACATCAAAATCCATGCCCTCGCGCGGCATGTCGGCAGGCTCGGCCATTCCAAACTTCTCCCCAATGGCCTCCATCTCCGACGGGACTGTGAGCCAAACCCTCCCCCTTGCGGGGAGGGTGGACTGCGAAGCAGGCCGGGTGGGGGTCGCGCGGCCTGTCAGCCTGAGCACATGACGCTCACGCCAAGACTCGTCGCCCCCCACCCCTGGCCCCTCCCCGCAAGGGGGAGGGGGACAGCCGGCTGCTCGTCCCGTGAGACTTGAGCGGATCTTCCCCCTTGTAGCCACCCGGAGGCTTCGCGCAACCGGGCTGAAGATGCTAGAGGAGAGCCATGCTGTCACGCGATGACATAATGGCTGAGAAAATGAGCGGCGCGGGCGCGGATGAACTCGCCGCCGCCCTGCGCTGGCTATGCGACATGGGCGTCGACATCGCGGTGGGCGACAGCCCCCGCAATTACTTTGCCGAAGCGCAGGCCAAGGCGGCGCAGGCGCCCGCCGCAGCCCCCGCCCCGCGCACAACCGCCACGCCCGACGCCGCGCCGGACGGCCCGCGCAGCAACCGGGTCGCGCCGCGTCTCAGTCCAGACCCGCTGCCCGTGCGCGCGGCGACGCCGCAAGGCGCCGTCTCACCCGAGGACGCCCTGGCGGAGGCGCGCGTGCTGGCTGGTGCCGCAACGAGCCTCGACGCGCTGAAAGAATCCCTGGCCGGGTTCGACGGCTGCGCGCTGAAGCGCTCGGCAACGAAACTGGCCTTTGCCCAGGGTGAGGCAAGCGCGCGAATCGCTTTCATCGGCGGCGCACCCGATGCCGACGATGACCGCTCGGGACAGGTTCTGGCGGGGCGGTCAGGCGCGCTGTTCGACGCCATGCTGGCGGGCATCGGGCTCGACCGGTCGCGGGTGCATGTCGTCAATCTCGTGCCCTGGCGACCGGCCGGGGCCAAGCCGCCCACACCGACTGAAATCGCCATCTGCGAACCCTTTCTGCGCCGTTATCTCGAACTCGCCGCGCCCGACATTGTCGTGGCACTCGGCGACCTGCCGACCCGCGCCGTGCTGGGGTCCAGGGAACCGATCGTGCGGGCGCGCGGCAAATGGCTGGAACTGGCTTTGCCGGGCTCGAAAATCGTGCCTGCCATCGCCATGTTCCATCCCGACTATCTGCTCAAGGCGCCAGCGGCCAAACGCTACGCCTGGGCGGATATGCAGGCGCTGCGCAAGGCGCTTGCCGAAAGAGGGCTGGCCTGACAGGCCGGACCGCGACAGATACCGAGGGCTATGCGTTGCCGCGTCCGGCAATGCTGGGAGACAGCGTCGATGAGATGGGAAGATTTCCGCCAGTCCGGGAATATTGAAGACCGCCGTGGCGATGATGGCAGCAGCAGCGGGAGCAGCGGCGGCCTGCCGTTCGGCGGCGGTGGCCTCGGGATCGGGACGATGGTCGTCCTTGGCATCCTGGGCTATGCGCTGGGCATCGATCCGCGCCTGCTCATCAGCGGTGCCGAAATGGCGACCGGCGGCTCGCGGTCGGGCTATTCCGAGCCGCAGCGCCAGACGGGCAAAAGCGCGACGACCCCGCCGACCGATGACACCGGGCGCTTCGTCTCGGCCATTCTCGCGCAGACGGAAGATGTCTGGAGTGAAATCCTGCCGGCGCAGAAAGGCATCAAATACACCCCGCCCCGGCTCGTGCTGTTCAGCGGCCAGACCGCGTCCGCCTGCGGGCGTGCGCAATCGGCGATGGGGCCCTTCTATTGCCCGGCCGACCAGCGGGTCTATCTCGATACGTCGTTCTTCAATGACATGAAGCGCAGGCTCGGCGGCGGCGGCGATTTCGCCTATGCCTATGTGATTGCGCATGAGATTGGCCACCATGTCGAAAACCAGCTCGGCATTCTGGCGCGTGCGCAACGCGCGCAGCAGCAGAGCGGCGACAAGGCCGACGCCAACCGCATTTCGGTGCGCGTGGAGCTGATGGCCGATTGCCTGGCCGGCGTCTGGGCCGCCAATGCCGACAGGAAATGGCAGATCCTTCAGCAGGGTGACGTCGAGAAGGCAATCGCTACCGCCCAGGCCATTGGCGACGACCGCCTGCAGCAATCGTCGCGGGGCTCTATCGTGCCCGATTCCTTCACCCACGGCTCGTCCGCCCAGCGCGTGCAATGGCTGCAGCGCGGCCTGAAATCGGGCAAGATCGATTCCTGCAACACTTTTGCGAGGCAGCAATAATGGCTGGCATCGACGAAAGCCTGACCTTCATTCCGCTGTCCATCGCGGTGCTGACGGTCTCCGACACGCGCGCGTTGGGTGACGACAAGTCCGGCGACACATTGGTCGCGCGGCTCGAAGGTGCCGGGCACCGGCTCGGTGCCCGCGCCATCGTGCAGGACGATGTGGAGGACATCCGCAAGGTCGTGCGCGGCTGGATCGACGACAAGGGCATCGACGCCATCATCACGACGGGCGGCACCGGTTTCACCGGTCGCGACGTCACGCCGGAAGCCATCGAACCCTTGTTCGAGAAGCACATGGATGGCTTTTCGGCCGTGTTCCACCGCATCTCCTTCGACAAGATCGGCACCTCGACGATCCAGTCACGCGCCACCGCAGGCGTGGCGGGTGCCACCTATATTTTCGTGCTGCCAGGCTCGCCCGGCGCCTGCAAGGACGCCTGGGACGGCATTCTCGCGCCGCAGCTCGACTATCGTCACCGCCCCTGCAATTTCGTGGAAATCATGCCGCGGCTGGATGAGCATCTGCGCCGGGGGAAGGCGAAGTAGGATGCCTGGGCGTCGCCCCTCTCCCGGCGGGAGAGGGCGGACTCGGGGCAAAGCCCCGAGCCGGGGTGAGGGGGGCGCGCGCTGAGCCAACCCCTCATCCGTCACGCTTCGCGTGCCACCTTCTCCCCTCGGGAGAAGGGAAAAGCCCAGTCAATCCACCCGTCGGCCCCGCGCGCGAAGCGTCACTTGCGGGCGCAAGGCGCGCACAAGGCTCGCAAGATCGCCCTTCCCCGCCTCCATCATCCGCTGGCGCGCGGCGATGACACCGACCACGGGCGAGAGGACTGGCATGGTTCGCGTCCAGAACGTCTCCGGCCGGTCGCGCATCAGCGCGCCGCGCTGACCTGCATCGCTGCGGGCAAGAAAGTCGCCGATCTCGTCGATAAAGCCGGCCTCCGGTGCACGCCCGGCGCGCAGCAGAAAGACGACCGGCCCGCGCGCGAGCTTCAGCGCCTGCGCGACGATCTGGCCGGGGTCCGTGCATTCGGTGAATTCGCAGCCCGCGTGATCGGCAATGGCGGCAAGGTCGCTGCCGGCGGGACCCGCCAGCGTCACGTCGCGCACCAAGCCCTCGATGGCGGCGGGCACGAGCGCGGCCAGCGTGCGCACCATCGCCTCCGGCGAAGCCGGCTTGTGGCGTGAATCTGCGGCAAGAACGATGGCGGAGAGCATGCTCCTCCCTACACTATGGGACGCACGGGAAAAAGCCTCCTTGACCGACTCAGAAGCGTTCCCTATTTGTTCTTATATTGCGAACAGCGGGAGCAGCCTATGGCGCGGACGGCCCAGAAGCGGATCGATACGGACGCGCCCGTCCTGGCGCACGCCAAGCCACGCCTTGTCGCCAAGGCGGTTCCCGTCGAAGCGGCGCCGGAAAAAGTCCGTCGCGGACGCGGCGCGCTCAGCAATCCGTCGGGACGGTTCGAGGCCGAACAGCGCGAACAGGTCGACGATGGCTGGGGTGCGCTGGAAGGCGTGCTGGAAGACTTGCCGGTCTTCGCCACGACCATCACCCGCGAACGCCCGAAGACCATCATCACGCGCAATGAATCGCCCGATATTTCCTTCGACCGGTCGATCAATCCCTATCGCGGCTGCGAACACGGCTGCACCTATTGTTTCGCGCGGCCGACGCATGCCTATGTGGGCCTGTCCGCCGGGCTCGATTTCGAGACGCGGCTGTTCGTGAAGGACGGCGCGGCGGACTTGCTCGAGCGCGAACTCTCGGCGAAAAACTACCAGCCGAAAACCATCGCCATCGGCACCAACACCGATCCCTACCAGCCCATCGAGCGGACGCACCGCATCATGCGCTCGCTGCTGGACGTGCTCGCACGCCATAACCATCCCGTCGGCATCGTCACCAAATCCGCGCTGGTCACGCGCGATATCGATTTGCTTGGGCCCATGGCGGAAAAGGGACTGGCGAAGGTCGCACTGTCGATCACGACGCTCGACCGCAAGCTGGCGCGGTCCATGGAGCCGCGCGCCTCGACGCCCGAGCGCCGTATCGAGGCGATCCGCGCATTGTCGGCGGCGGGAATTCCCACCACCGTCATGGTCGCGCCGATCATCCCGGCGGTGAACGATGCAGAGATCGAGACCATCCTCACCCGCGCGCACGAGGCCGGCGCCCGCGAGGCCGGCTATGTCATGCTGCGCCTGCCACTTGAGGTCGAGGACGTGTTCAGCGAATGGCTGCTCGTCCACGCGCCCGACAAATACCGCCATGTCATGTCGCTCGTCCGCTCGATGCGCGACGGCAAGGCCTATGATTCAACCTGGGGCAAGCGCCAGACAGGGTCCGGGCCCTATGCCTGGATGACGGGCCGACGCTTCCAGATTGCCTGCGAAAAGCTCGGCCTCAATGCACAAAAGCTGCGACTGCGCACCGACCTGTTCATCAAGCCGGCGCGCGAGGGCGCGCAATTGTCCCTGTTTTAAACCATGTCTTTCCAGCGCCGCTTTTTTTGGAGATAGCTTACGCCAGTTTCCCGGCCTCTGGGTTCTCACCCCTGGCAGCAGCAGCATGCTGCTGGTTGACGGCTCCCGCTCTGTCCACAGGGAGCCTGCGCCGCCTTTACACCGCCCGCCACGACATGCAGAACAGATCTCACCCCCTCAAGGCGCGCTTTGGATCATGCCGCATTTCCGTATCGAGAGACGGCATCTGAAGGACGCGCGCTGGCCGGTGGCGGGCGTTGATGAGGCCGGGCGCGGTCCGCTCGCCGGCCCCGTGGCGGTGGCCGCCGTGATCCTCGATCCCGCCAATCTGCCGCGCGGGCTCAACGATTCAAAACAGCTCGACGGAGCGGAACGCGAGCGGCTCTACAGCATCATCATGAAGAA
>CAIWVR010000621.1 GCA_903916165.1 uncultured Hyphomicrobiales bacterium
GTCCTTGAGATAGCGCTCGGACTTGCCGCGCTCGGCCTTATAGAGCGGCGGCTGCGCGATGTAGAGATACCCCTTCTCGAGGACTTCGGGCATCTGGCGGTAGAAGAAGGTGAGGAGAAGCGTGCGGATGTGAGCGCCGTCAACGTCGGCATCTGTCATGATGATGATGCGGTGATAACGCATCTTCTCGATGTTGAAATCGTCGCGGCCGATGCCTGCGCCCAGCGCTGTAATCAGGGTGCCGACCTGGTCCGAGCCCAGCATCTTGTCGAACCGCGCGCGTTCGACGTTGAGGATCTTGCCGCGCAGCGGAAGCACGGCCTGGTTCTCGCGATTGCGGCCCTGCTTTGCGGACCCGCCGGCTGAGTCACCCTCGACGATGAAGAGTTCTGACTTGGCCGGGTCCTTTTCCTGGCAATCGGCGAGCTTGCCTGGCAGCGACGTGATGTCGAGCGCGGTCTTGCGGCGCGTCAGTTCGCGCGCCTTGCGCGCAGCTTCGCGCGCGGCGGCGGCCTCGACGATCTTCTGCATGACCTGTTTGGCAGGACCGGGGTTCTCCTCGAACCACTGGCTGAGCGCCTCGGTCATCAATGTCTCGACGATCGGACGGACTTCGGAGGAGACCAGCTTATCCTTGGTTTGAGACGAGAATTTCGGGTCGGGCACTTTCACCGACAGCACGCAGGTCAGGCCCTCGCGGGCGTCGTCGCCGGAGATGTCGACCTTCTCCTTTTTCGCGAGGCCGGTCTCGTTGGCGTACTTGTTGATCACGCGCGTCAGCGCACCACGGAAGCCGGCGAGGTGCGTGCCGCCATCGCGCTGCGGAATGTTGTTGGTGAAGCAGAGGACGTTTTCGTAGTAGCCGTCATTCCACTGCAGCGCGGCTTCGACGACGACCCCGTCCTTCTTGGTCCTGGTGTAGATCGGCTTGGGGATCGCGGCCGCACGCTGGCGATCGATGTGTTTCACAAACGCTTCGACGCCACCTTCGTACTGCATCACGATTTCCCAGGGCTCCGCGCCGCGCAGGTCCTGCAGAACGATCTTTACCCCTGAGTTCAAGAACGCCAGTTCGCGCAGGCGATGCTCGAGCGTCTCGCGCTTGAACTCCACCATGGTGAAGGTGGCGGGGGACGGGAGGAAGCGGACGGTCGTGCCCGTCGCAAACGATCCATCGGCCTTTTTCGGCGCCTCCCCGGTGACTTTCAACGGCGCTTCCGCTTCCCCCAGTCTGAAGCGCATCTCGTGCTGCTTGCCATTGCGATAGATCTTGAGGTCGAGGGTTTCCGACAGCGCGTTCACCACTGACACGCCGACGCCGTGCAGGCCGCCGGAGACCTTGTAGGAGCCTTCCTCCTCGGTGTTGGCGAACTTGCCGCCGGCATGCAGCTGGGTCATTACGACCTCGGCGGCCGAGACGCCCTCTTCAGAGTGGATGTCGACCGGGATGCCGCGGCCATTGTCCTCGACCTCGGCCGAACCATCGGGATAAAGGGTCAGGCGCACGAAATCGGCATGACCGGCGAGCGCTTCATCGATCCCGTTGTCGACGACCTCGTAGATCATGTGGTGGAGGCCCGAGCCGTCGTCGGTGTCGCCGATATACATGCCGGGGCGCTTGCGCACAGCGTCGAGCCCGCGCAGGACCTTGATCGACCCCGCGTCATAGCTCTGAGTGTTCTTCTCAGGCGCGCCGTCGGCGGTCTCAATCACGTCAGACATTCCGTCTTCCTCGTTGCGGTGCGCAGCGGCGCCGCCCTTGTCGTCTGCTCAGCTTTCGCGCCGCTCAGTTTTCCCGAACGATCCCGTCCGACACCTCGAACCGCTGGGCGCGGTCGCCGAATGCGTCGAACAGGGAGCGGTCCGTTCCGGTGAGCCAGGCCTGGCCGCCGAGCGCGGTCAGTTCGTCATACAAGGCCGCACGCCGATCCGAATCGAGATGCGCTGCGGCTTCGTCCAATAGTAGCAGGGGAGAGGGGGCAAAATCACGCTCGAATAATGCCTGCGCATTAGCCAGAATGAGCCCTATTAACAAGGCTTTCTGTTCACCCGTCGAGCACTGGTCCGCCGGCAGGCCTTTGGGCGCGTGAATGACGCGCAAATCCGTCCTGTGAACGCCCTCCGTCGTGCGCCCGGCGGCGCGGTCGCGGCCGCGGTTTTCGCGCAGCTGGGAGGCGATTTCCTGCTCGATATCGGTCAACGCCATGCCATCGGCGGCGCGCAGCTCGAACGCGCCATCAAGATCGATCAGCGCCTTCGGGAAGGCCCCTTCCGGCCGCGCGAGGATCGCCTCCTGCATCACTTTCACCGCGTCAACCCGATGGATCGCCATTGCAGCGCCGGCCGTCGCCATGCCCATCTCGATCGCGTCCAGCCAGGCGGGGTCAGCCCCTCCCCTGCTCTTCTGGCCCTGTTCCAGCAAGGCGTTGCGCTGGCGCATCGCCTTTTCATAGCCGGCCGACGCGCCCGCATGGCTCGGGAAATGCGCCAGCACCTGCCGGTCGAGGAATTTGCGTCGGTCGCCGGCCGGGCCGGCGAAGACGCGGTCCATCGACGGCGTCAGCCAGATAACCCGCATGACTTCGGCCAGTTCGCCCTGTGCCGTATCGACGCCGTCGAGCCGCGCCGTGCGCTTCGACCTGCCCTGGTCGTCGAGATCCAGTGACAGCGACAGCCGGCGATCAATCTCGCCATCGCGCACGTCCGCCGATAGCGCCCAGCCCTTGGCGACGTCCCCTTCGGGCGTCTGCCTGACCAGCTCCGCGAATTCGGTTCCGCGCAGGCCCCGGCCCGGCGACAGCATTGACACAGCTTCAAGCAGGTTGGTCTTGCCTGCGCCATTGGACCCGTAGAGGCAGACATGGCGGCCATCGAGCCTGAGATCGAGGCCCTCGTAATTGCGGAAATTGCGCAGCCCCAGCCGCGTCAGGCGCACATGCGGACGGCGGACCTCCAGCGTCATGCGCTCACCCCGGCCAGCAAATGTCCGAAGGTCTGGCCTGTCCTACACACGCAGCGGCATCAGGACGTACTGCGCGCCTTCATCCTTGGCGTCGAGCACGCGCGCGGGCGAGGCGGCGTCATTGAACTCGATGCGCGTCTCGTCACTTTCGATCTGGCCGGCGACATCGAGCAGGTATTTGGCGTTGAAGCCAATTTCCATGACCTCGGCGTCGTAATCCGCCTCGACATCTTCGACGCCATTGCCGGATTCCGAATGCGTCACCGCCAGCGTCAGCTTGCCCGGCGAGATCGACAGTTTCACGGAGCGCGAGCGTTCGGCCGACACCGTGGCGACGCGGTCGACCGCGTCTTTGAACAGCTTGGTGTCGATGGTGAGGATGCGGTTGTTGTCCTTGGGAATGACGCGCTGATAGTCGGGGAAGGACCCGTCGATCAGCTTGGACGTCAGAACCGCCTCGCCGACGCGGAACACGATCTTTGAATCCGACGCTTCGACCGTCACGATCTCGGGTGCGTCATCAAGCAAGCGGCGGACCTCGGCCACGGCCTTGCGCGGCACGATCACGCCCTTCAGCTTGTCGGCCCCCTTGGGCGCCTCGGTTTCGGCGAGGGCGAGACGGTGGCCGTCGGTCGCCACCGCGCGCAGCACATTGCCTTTCGCGCCCTTGGCGTGGTGAAGGTAGATGCCGTTCAGATAGTAGCGGGTTTCCTCGGTCGAGATCGCAAACCGCGTCTTGTCGATCAGGCGGCGCAACTCGGCGGCGGCCATCTCGAATTTCACGGGCGAGGCTTCCTTGGCCATCGTCTGGAAATCGGCCGCCGGCAGGGTCGGCAGGCCGAATTTGGAGCGTCCGGCCGAAATCGACAGGCGGCCTTCGGCGAGATCGAGCAGAACCTCCGAACCTTCCGGCAGCTTGCGCACGACGTCGAAGAAGGTCTGGGCCGGAGCGGTGACGGAACCCGCCTTTTTCACCTTGGCCTCGGCCGCGTCGGTCGCTTCGATGTCGAGGTCGGTGGCGGTCAGGCGCAGGCGGTCGCCTTCGGCTTCCATAAGAATGTTGGACAGGATCGGAATCGTGTTGCGCCGCTCGACCACGGCCTGAACGTGGGACAGCGCCCGCATCAGGGCATTGCGGTCGATGGTCAGCTTCATGTCGCCCAGTCCCTGTCAGTTGGCGCCCGGTTGGCGCCTGCGGCTTGCCGGAAAGTATTCGGCCCGACACCCCCAAGCGAATGGGGAGGACGGGCCGGAACATTAGCGGATTGCCGCGCCGCGAAAAGGCCTGTTGAAGGCAAACTGCCCCCTATCAACAGGCCCTCCCCAGTTTGCATCGCCGGGAGCCGGCAGACGCCAGCCCGGAAACCTTGTCCGGGGCCGGAAACCGGTCAGCGCGTGTTGCGTGGGTCGGCCATGATACGCTGCTCAAGCTGGCGCAGCTCGTCAGCCATGGCTTCGTTGGAGGCGACCATCGCTGCGATCTTCCTGTAGGCGAAGAGCACGGTGGTATGGTCCCGATCGCCGAACATCCGGCCAATCTGCGGATAGGAGCATTTGGTCAGCTGGCGGCTGAGATACATCGCGTACTGGCGCGGCAGGGCGTACTGGCGCTTCCGGCAGGCAGATTCCAGCTCGTTCTTGGTAACGCCATAGGCCTTCGCGGTTACGTCCTTGATGGTGTCAATCCGGGGCGCGCGCGAGGGGGCGCCTCCCATCTGCAGCTGGATCGACTTCTCGACGGCAGTGCGATCGATCGGTTTGCCAGCCAGCACGGTGCCACAATAGACGTTGCGGACGGCGCCGCAGAGCGCGCGGCCTGAAGCCGGCAGGCGGTCGGCCAGAAGGTCGATCCACTCATCGGTCAGGTCGAACGCGGTTTCGATTGCAGCGGCCGCCTTGGCGACACTGTCGACACGGGCACGCAGGATCTCGCGGCGCAGGTTGCGCTCGGGCAGGTCCATCTGGGCGATGACGCCGCCATGGATCTCGTCGCGCATCCGGTCGTCGAGCTGGTCGATCAGGGCCGGCGTCTGGTCGCAGGCGAGAACGACGACGCCGCCGTTCGCGACAACGGCGCGCAGGTGGGAGAAGAACTCCACCAGCGTGCCCGGCTTCGAGCAGATAAACTGGAAGTCATCGAGCAGGACGACCTTGGCGCGGCGCATCAGCGCGCGCAGGTCCGAGGTATCTTTCCGTTTCACGCCATCGACGAAGGCGACCGTGAAATCTTCCGAGCTCATGTAGAGGACGCTGCCCTCGCCGCGCGTCGTGCGCAGGGCAGCCTCGATGCCTTTGAGCAGGTGCGACTTGCCCACACCGTGCGGGCCGACGATCGTCACCACGTTGGCGGAAACGCCCGCGCCCATCGCCAGACGGCGCGCAAGGCCGAACGCCACGCGATTGGAATCGCCAACGATGAAATTCTCGAGGGTCGGCGCTTCCTCGTCCGAACCGCCAGACGGCGCGGCGAACTCGCCGGTCTCGTCGTCGAAAACGTCTTCGCTGGTCGGCGCAGCCGTCGCCTGGCTGACACGCGCCAGCGCCAAGACTTCGCTGGAGATGCGCTCGCGCGCTTCGATGCGGACGCGGCGAGCGCTGCGATCAGCCTGTTCCCAGGCCTGCTGGATGAAATGGCCATAGTCGGCCTCGACGCGCGCACGCTCGTGCTCGCTGGCGGCGGACAGGAGAATCTCGCCGTTGACTTCAGCGACTAGCTCAAGGCCCGACAGCCAGCTGTCGAACTTCACATCACCAAGACGGCGACGCAGGAGCGCGCGCGCGGAATCCCAGATAGCCGGGATCTGTTCGTGTGTGGCGTCGGCGGAAACGGCCGCCCTGCCCGCCTGCGTCAGATCGACAGCGCGCGGAGCTCCGCCGGCGCTGCCGGGAGAGAAACGTGTCGTGTTTTGTTTATTCATCATGGCCCCACATCTACCCTTTCAAGGCGATGCCCTCCTTGTCTTTTCGGACACAAAAAGTCCTCGTCGGCTCCAGCCCCGGAGCCGCAGAACGTGTTCGAACGAAGGAAAGGTTACTCGCTACAGGGGAGAGTTTTTGTCCCAACGAGGCGAGCCGTCAACCGACTCATCCGCCGCAGCTGACGAATTATTTTTCATGAATCCGTCACGCGAAGACTTGCCACTGGATTCATTGAAAAACTTGAGTCCGGATCGCGAGTAAACAAACAATGATCGGGAACAAGCGCAATCACGCTGACCGCGCGATCATCCGTATACGGATGAATGCACGCGCAATAGACGTCGCAGCGCGCGACGCACTGCGACTTTGGGATTCAACTGCGAAGGAA
>CAIWVR010000622.1 GCA_903916165.1 uncultured Hyphomicrobiales bacterium
GCTGGAAGTGGTGGAGGCCAATCGCGGCCAGATCGACCTGATCGTGTCGGACGTCGTCATGCCGGAAATGGATGGCCCGACCATGTTCGGAGAGCTGCGCAAGCGCGGCATCACCGCCAAGGTGATCTTTGTCTCAGGCTATGCGGAAGATGCTTTTGCCAAGAACCTGCCAGACGGCGAGGAGTTCGGGTTTTTGCCCAAGCCCTTTACCTTGAAGCAGCTGGTGGAGGCCGTGAAGGCCGCGGTGGGGTAGCAACGCGCCCGTCAATGATGGGGGGACGTCAATCATCGCCCCCATATATCGAGCAGGAGCCCCCGTCCGCCTGTCATGGGCCTGCGCTGACAAGGCTTTTACCAAGGCCCTGCCGGACGGCGAGGGATCCGGCGGTCAGCGGAAACATAAGTTGGAATGTGCCAGCCGCTACCGACATCACGCCGTTGCAAGGCGCGGCTGCAAGCCCGTCACACTGAGCGGTGCCATGGAGAAGGCCTGCTGCGCCGACAGCACCGATTGCACGGCCTGGAGCACCTCGGTCTTCAACGCATCGACACTCTGCGAGGGCTTATAATAGACCTGCACGATGCAGCGCAGGCGATCATCCTCCAGTTCCCCGACGACGACCCTTTTCGGACGCTGATGGCCGACCGCAGGATTGGCCTTCAGGGCGTTTTCGACGGCGTCCAGGATGAGCGGCAGAATTTCCGGCACATCGCTCGCCGCCGACATCACAAATGGGATCTCGACACGAGAAAAACCATCGCCCAGCGAGAGATTGGACAGGATCTGCGTCGCAACGATCGAGTTCGGTACGAAATGCACCTGTTCGTCGCGTGAGCGGATCATCAGGTAGCGCCAGCCAAGTGCCTGCACGAAACCAAAGATGTTGCGGTCCCTCGCGCGGATACTCACCCATTGACCGGTCGCCAGATGTCCGTCAGCGGCAATGGCCACCCCTGCAATCGCGTCAAAGATCATCTCGCGTAACGCGAGACCGAACACCGTCAGAAGAACCGAGAACGTCGCCAGGATCGGTAGCAAATCGCGCCCGAGAACGACCGTGTAAAAAACGCCGATAGCCGCAAAATAGAGACCGAACCTGATCAGAAAATTAAGCACGGGCTGCACGTCTGACGACTGCGCACGCTTGACCGACCGCAGCATGAACAGAACATCGATCATTCGCGTCGCCGCAAGAGTGAATGCGAAAGAGAACATGTAACGGACGAACACCAGAGACTGGGAGAAGGACCCCGTCTGCTCGGTTGTTGTGAACAGGGTGATTTCGGAGAAAAAACAGGCGACGGAGAATCCCAGCCACCAGCCGACCGTAGCCAGGGGCGTGCCGCCGAAATATAATTGCAGGAGCGACACGGCGGCAAAGGCCAGCGCCACCAACAGAAACACGATGGGAAGCCGCCCCATGCCCAGATCATTGATAAAACGCGCCGTCATCGAGGACACCTGCCGCGTCAAATCGGCCTGGAATGTCGCGGTCGAGAACTTGATGACGCCCCCAACGCTGCGGGGGTCGCCTGGCTCTGCGATGATCTCATTGTCGACGCCAAGCCTGCTGCTGGCGACCGTGAAGACGTCGGAGCCGGTTTCGCGACTTGCGCCCTGCTTGCGGTCGGCGGCCTGGAAGGCACCTTCGCTGTAATCCGGATCGATCACGAATTTCATCGCATTCGCGTCGCGGTATCGGCTGCGCCAGGCGAGAGAAATCGTCGTGCGATCGAGGATCACATCGGCCGATGTCGGATTGAAAGCGAAGGTTCCCGTCACCCTGTAGCGCCGGAAAAGCGTCCCGCCCTCCGTCCGGTTTTCAATCAGCTGCGGCGGCTTTTTTTCCGCTATCAGATTGGAGAACTGGATATCAGCAATATCGATCGGTTCGCGAGACTTGAAGGAGATGTCAAAGGTCAGCCCGTAACTGTTCGTGTCAAAATCGATCTTGTCGATGGTCCGGATCGAAACGCCCGTATAGACCACCGGGACAAGAAGATATTTTTCATCCCCGATGCTGATGCCGTTCGTGTCACCGCCGGAGCCGAAACTCAAAGTTGGCTCATCCGCAAGCTGCTCGAAATACGGGCTCTGCACCTTGTTCCGGAAGACGAGCAGCTTGGGTGACTGGTTGCGTTGATTGTTCGCACCAAACTTCAGCTGGCCGGTAAAACCGAAGACAAAGTCCGACTGGGTTTGCAGACCGGCGAGATATTCGCGGAATTTTGAGCGCAGCATGTCCGGGTTCGACAGATTGAACGTACCGGCGGCCCGGGCACGTCGCACGAAGTCGGCGATGAGCTGGCCCGTGTCATAGCCATAAGCATAGGCCCAGCTCGGATCCTGCTTCTGGGCCGCCCGATAGGACATGATCAGGCGCTGGCTTTTCTCGCTGGCAATGGTCGGCAGGAAGGGAGCGAGTGAAATCAGCCCGTCGGTAAAAAAACCGGGCTTCAGGATTTCCTTGGGCTCGCTCTCGAACTTGTCAGCAAAATTACTGATGGAGGCTTCGCCTTCAACCACGATCAAGCCACCAAATCCAAGCAGTCGCAACTCACGGACGACATTGGCGGCCTCGACCATAGGCAGCGACACGATGATAGCGTCGAAATAAAGGTTCTGGATGATCACTTTGCGCGCATCCTGACGCGAGAGACCATTTTCCCAGGTCACAAGCTCCAACCCGTCGACGCCAACGTCCTTGTAGGAGTCGATCACACCTGCCCAAAGTCCATCCGGCGAAGCATCAATGGGAATGAAACGTCCGACGCGGGCCCCTTTCAAGGTGCGCTGCAAAAATTTCCCGAGCAATTGCCCCTGCCGGACAATGGGTGTCTGGAGCGAAAAGCTCCATTTGCTGTGTGCTTCCTTCCGGGGCGTTCCAATGGGGAGGAGAGCAGAAACCTCGCCTTCCTTCGCCGATTCCAGGATCGCGGGAACGCTCTCGGCTTCGGTGGGTCCCACCATCACCAAGGTTCTGTTGCCAGCGGCCGAGCCATCGGCGAGCGCTGCGGCCGCTTCCGGCACGCCACGACTGTCGCGGATGATCATCCGGATGTCGCTTTGCGTCTTGTTTTCCCGCAGCGCGCTTTCAAAGCCAGCCGCGATTTCCTTGCCCAGAAACTGGTTGCGCCCGGAGGTATCGACAATGAGGACAGCATCCATCGGATCCTGCTTGGACCCGTCGGCGCGCACCGACGTTGCATCCTGACGGACGGACTGAAACATGCTCCCCAGATTCGCAAGCGCCTGGACGACGAACACCAATGAAACCAGAAAAAGCAGCAGCGAAAGTACTCTGCCACTGCCCGGCGTCTGTGTTCTGAGTAAAAATCGCATGTCTCAAGACCACCGTGAAGGGAGCTTGCAAGGGCGGACATGGTCATGACCGCTCGATTTGACGTCAACCCGCTTAATCAAGAAGAGCAATTTCACCAAGCTTCGCCTGGAGGGTCATTTTATTGAGACCATCGAACGGCAAGGCACCAAACGCGGACACGCGACGGCGCAACTGGCGCAACGCCGTAACAAAGGCTCGCTCCTTATCGATAAGCGTGCCCTCAACAGCGCCCGGATCAAAAATGCCCCAATGCGCCCTCACAGGCCTTCCGGTCAGCAGTGAAAAGTCATTCCCTTTCAGGTCATCGCAAAGGGTGATGACAAAATCGATGTCTGGAGCCCCCTCGCCCGTGAAAACATGCCAGTCCTTGCACGTCAGGCCATCGATCGCATAGCCGTCGTCGGCAAGAACCTTCAGCGTCAAGGGGTTCACGGCCGCTGCCGGGCGAACCCCGCCCGAAAAGACGTTGAACCTCGCTTCGCCATCTTTCAGCAGGCTGGATTCGGCAATGAGCGAACGAGACGCATTGTCGGAGCACAAAAAAAGCACATTCAGGATTCGCTCGGCCACTCAAAGTCTCCAATTCTTTTTTTATTGAACTGGCTCTGCGGGAGGCTTTTCCGCAGGACCGGCCTGTCGGACCCGGCGGCCCATCATTCCGGCCGATGAAGAGGTACGCAAACGGCACCCGTTGGCAGCGTGAAACGAAGAAGC
>CAIWVR010000623.1 GCA_903916165.1 uncultured Hyphomicrobiales bacterium
CGTGGCTGCCGTCGGGCGTGATGCGGACGGTCTCCAGCCGGCCCGCCTCGGTCAGACCCGACATATGCGTCACCTCGCGCTGACTGCGCTGCTCGATCTCGATCTCGCGCAGGCCGTCCTCGATGGCGAAATCGATGGAGGACGAGGGTGCCGCGACGAAAAACGGCACGTCATTGTCAAAAGCCGCCAGCGCCTTGAGATAGGTGCCGATCTTGTTGCAGACATCGCCGCGCGCGGTGGTGCGGTCGGTGCCTACGATCACGAGGTCGATCATGCCATGCTGCATGAGATGGCCGCCGACATTGTCCACCACGATCGTGTGCGGCACGCCATGGTGACCAAGTTCCCAGGCGGTGAGCGAGGCTCCCTGGTTGCGCGGGCGTGTCTCGTCGACATAGACGTCAACCCGGATGCCCGCGTCATGCGCCTTGTAGATCGGCGCCGTCGCCGTGCCCCAATCGACAGTTGCCAGCCAGCCCGCATTGCAATGGGTGAGAATGTTGACCGGCGCGCCACCCTTGCGCGCGGCGATCTCGCGGATCAGCGAGAGCCCGTGGTCGCCGATAGCCGAACAGACCGCGACATCCTCTTCCGCCAGCTCGCCGGCCAGTCGCCAGGCCTGTTGCGCCCGCTCGGCTGCGGGCAAAGGCGCGAGGGACAGGCGCAGCCGCTCCAGCGCCCAGCGCAGGTTGACAGCGGTGGGGCGCGTCGCTGCGAGCTTTTCAATGGCGTTGGCGAGAGCCGCGTCGGAGCCGTCGGCCATCAGGGCAAGGGCCAGTCCGTAGGCCGCCGTCACGCCGATCAGCGGTGCCCCGCGCACCTGCATGTCGGCGATGGCGCGGGCGGCCGCCCCTGCATCGCGCAGCACGATCCGCTTGAACGCATGCGGCAGCAGCGTCTGGTCGATGATCTCGACAGCGCCGAATTCAATCGGCCTGATCGTCCGGAACGAGGTGCCTGCGACCTGCATGGTTTTCTCCTGTTCACCCGAGGCTACATAGCGCCTGTGATGCTCAATTGACAAAGGTCGCCGGCCTGCCCAATTTTGGGGCCGAACGGGACCGCGCAGACGGTCCTGCGAGGAAACGGGAAGAGACGACCATGCCCAAACTCAAGGTCAACGGGCGCAGCCACGACATCGCCGCGCCAGACGATGCGCCACTGCTGTTCGTGTTGCGCAATGATCTCCAGCTCAACGGCCCGAAATACGGCTGCGGGCTTTCCCAATGCGGCGCCTGCATCGTGCTCGTCGACGGGCAGCCGGTGCGCTCCTGCGTGGTGCCTGCGGGCTCTGTCGTCGGACAGGAAATCACGACGCTCGAAGGGCTCGGCACCCTCGAGGCACCGTCCAGATTGCAGCAGGCCTTTATCGATGAACAGGCGGCGCAATGTGGCTATTGCCTGAATGGCATGATCATGGCCTCGCAGGCGCTGCTCTCGCGCAATCCCAAGCCCAGCGAGCAGGATGTTCGCCATGCGCTCGACGGCAATCTGTGCCGGTGTGGTGTCCACAATCGCATCGTGCGCGCTGTGATGCGCGCCTCGCGGGAGGCGTAAGCCATGAACATGTTCGTCAAGCCCTCCCGCCGCACGCTGCTTCAGGGCGGCTCGCTCACCCTCGCCTTTTCACTCATGGCGCCTGCGCTCGCGCAAAGGGCCGCCAAGCAGGAAGGCCCTTCACTGCCGGGCGATCTGAAGCTCTATCCGAAACTCTCGTCCTGGCTGCGGCTGGAAGAGGGCGGCAAGGTGCGCCTGCTCGCTGGCAAGGTCGAGATCGGGCAGGGCATTCTCACCGCCTTCGCGCAACTCGCGGCGGATGAACTCGACATCGACATCAAGCGGCTCGTCATCGTGTCGGGTGACACGCGCGTCGTGCCCAATGAGGGCGTCACCGCCGGTTCGCAATCGGTGCAATATGGCGGCGTCGCCATCCAGCATGCAGCGGCGGAATTGCGGGCGCATCTGGTGGCGCGCGCCGCCGAGAAGCTCGGCGCGGATGCCGCCAGCCTGAA
>CAIWVR010000624.1 GCA_903916165.1 uncultured Hyphomicrobiales bacterium
CGAACACATCCGGAACAAACCTCAGATTTTCCCGTGCGTGCCATCGCACATCGGCTTGTTCACCGACTGCTTGCAGCCGCAGAAATGAACCTTGCGGGTCTTCGGTGCCGTCCATTCCATCGGACGGAAGGTGGTGCCCTTGTGCGCGCCGTCGCAGAACGGCTGCGTTGCGGACTTTCCGCAGGAGCACCACCAATACGTGGTGCCGGCCTCGACATCGAGCGAATAGGCACCCTTCTGGGCCATCACAGGTTCAGACATTTCAATTCCCTCCAGCCAAAAATCAGGACGCGCCGCCAGCTTCCGTCTTCAGCCAGGCTGCACCGCAGGCCCTGGCGAGCTCGCGCACGCGTAAGATGTAGTTCTGTCGCTCGGTGACGGAGATCACGCCGCGCGCGTCGAGCAGGTTAAACCGGTGCGAGGCCTTGATACACTGGTCATAGGCGGGCAGCACCATGAGATGGCGCTCGCCCGCGTCGCCCTTGGCGAGCAGCGCCTTGCACTCGGCTTCGGCGCCCTTGAACTGCTCGAACAGCAGCGCCGTGTCGGCATGTTCGAAATTGTGCCGCGAATATTCCTGCTCGGCCTGCAGGAACACGTCGCCATAGGTCACCTTGTCGGCGCCCTCAAGCCCGTTGAAGTTGAGGTCGTAGACATTTTCGACGCCCTGCACATACATGGCCAGCCGCTCGAGCCCGTAGGTGAGTTCGCCCGAGACCGGCGAACATTCAATGCCCGCCACCTGCTGGAAATAGGTGAATTGCGACACTTCCATGCCGTCGCACCAGCATTCCCAGCCCAGCCCCCAGGCGCCCAGCGTCGGGCTTTCCCAATCGTCCTCGACGAAGCGGATGTCATGCAGGCGCGCGTCGACGCCGATGGCGGCCAACGAGCGCAGGTAGAGGTCCTGCAGGTCAGGCGGCGAGGGCTTCAGGATGACCTGAAACTGGTAATAATGCTGCAGGCGGTTCGGGTTCTCGCCATAGCGACCGTCCTTGGGGCGGCGCGAGGGCTGCACATAGGCGGCTTTCCAGGGCTTCGAGCCCAGCGAGCGCAGGGTCGTGGCGGGATGGAACGTCCCCGCGCCCACTTCCATGTCATAGGGCTGCAAGATGACGCAGCCCTGCTCCGCCCAGAATTGCTGCAGCGTCAGGATCAGGCCCTGGAAGGAGCGCGCCGGATCGAGCGCCGGACGGGCGTGCGAGGAGGATGCGGAAAGCTCGGTCGGCGCCGGCATGGGCGGGTGATCCCTGGATAGGAGCGGAATGTGCAGCGCAACCTAAGGGGCGACCCAATCGGGGTCAAATGCCCGGTCAATTCGCGGATGCCGCCCGCCACCTGAACCATGGATGAACGCAGCCCTCAGCCTGCGTTCAGGCGGCACCGCTTACAAACAGACAACGCCCGAGGAGACCGACGGGCGCACCAAACACAGGAGGATGTCCATGGCCCTTTCCCTTTTCAGCCGCAGCTTCGGCAAGGTCGCTGTCGCCGCCGCCGGTTTGACGCTCGCGACACTCGCCACCGCCGCGCCGGCCGCCGCGCAGGGTTGGGGCGGGGCCCGCTTCGAAACCGTGCAATATTACGGCGGCCATGGCCATGGGCATGGGCATGGCTGGCGTCGCCATCATCGCGGCCCGCGCTGCTACATTGAGCGCGTCGTGCGCCACACGCATCACGGGCGCCGCGTGTTCGAACACCGCGTCTGCCGCTAAACGAACCGCAAAACCTCGCCCTTCGGGGCGAGGGGGGCTCCGGAGGAGCCAGGTGAGGGGTTGCGCACCATTCCCCCCTGAGGCAGCAACCCCTCATCCGTATCGCGTCTACCATTCCACCACGGCCTCGCCGCGATGCAGCGCCTCCGCCATTGGCGTGAAGCGCCCGTCGGCCGCGTGCAGCACCAGCGGCGGGCGCAGGCGCAGGGGGGCCCGGCTGCCCCGGCGCGCGCGCAGCAGCACGCGGATCGCATCGCCATCCGCCCGTGCATGAACCGGAACGACGGCAATACCCCCAGCGCGCCCGTCGAGCGCCGCCAGCAAGGCGGCCAGACGGTCGGCGCGATGAATGAGAAAGATCTCGCCCTGCGGCGCGCACAGCGCCGTGCAGGCGCGCACCCAGCGGTCGAGCCCGTCTGGCGCATCGAAGACATGCGCGCGGGCGCGGCTCTCGTCGGGCGACCTGCGGCTCTGGCCCGGATCGAGAAAAGGCGGATTGGACACCACCACGGCACCCGCGCCATCGGCGATGCCCGCTTCCCTCCGGCTTTTGGCCACCAGAAGATCGGCGAGACGCGCCTCGCCGCGATCGGCCAATCCATTTGCGACAAGATTGCGGGCGGCCAGCGCCACGGCGTCTGCCTCGCGGTCGATCAGCAGCAAGCGAAGGTCTGGCCGGTCAAGAGCCGCTGCGAGCCCCGCCGCGCCGGAGCTGGAGCCGGCGTCGATCAGCAATCCGCTCGCCGCGCGCGGCACGGCGGCGGCCAGCAAAATGGCATCCGTGCCCGCGCGATGCCCGGCCTGCGCCTGATGCAGATGCAGCCGCCCCCCCAGCAGCAGATCGGCCCCGTGACTAGCGGACATCGGCGAATGTGCAGGAGAAGCCTGCGCCCTCAAGGAGGGCGCGCGCCTGCGCGTGGCGTCCCCCCTGCACCATGACGCGGCGGGGCAGGAAGCCGAGCGAGCCTTCCAGCGCGCTCATATGGGTGTCGGCGATGAAGCAGCCGATGCCGGCCGAGGCCAGCAGCGCTTCCACCGCCGAGATGAGCACGAGATCGTTCGTCCGGAACAATTCGTCCATGCGGCCCCTCGTCACTGAGCATTGTACCTGAAAGATGACAGCCTCCACTTGCCGCGCCTGCGCTCGCCCCCTAGTTTGCGCCGTTGAAAGCCAAAACAGAAGGGCCCCGCATTGGGCGTTGTCATCCCCCTCGAAGACAAGATTCCTGAAGCTGGAATCGCAGGCCTCGTCGGCCTCGTCAAACCGGATATGGAGCGCGTCAACCAGATGATCCTGTCGCGCACGGGATCGGATGTGACGATGATCCCCGAGGTCGCCAACCACCTGATCTCGTCGGGCGGCAAACGCCTGCGCCCGATGCTGACGCTCGCGACAGCGGCCCTGTGCGGCTACAAGGGCGACGGCCACATCAAGCTCGCCGCCGCCGTCGAATTCATGCACACGGCCACCCTCCTGCATGACGATGTCGTCGACCAGAGCGACATGCGGCGCGGGAAACTTGCCGCGCGCATGTTGTGGGGCAATGACGCGAGCGTGCTCGTCGGCGACTTCCTGCTCGGCCAGGCCTTCAAGATGATGGTGGAAGTGGGCTCCCTGCCCTGCCTCGCGATTCTCTCCGACGCCGCCGCGGTGATTGCCGAAGGCGAGGTCATGCAGCTGTCAGCCGCAAAAGACACCGCGACGACGGAAGATGCCTATCTCGCCGTCATTCGCGCCAAGACAGCGGCGCTCTTTGCAGCCGCCAGCGAGGTCGGCCCGCTGCTCGCGCAACGCTCGCGCGAACATGTGGAGGCCTGCCGCAGTTATGGTGCCAATCTCGGCGTCGCCTTCCAGCTGATCGACGACGCGCTGGACTATGGTGGCACCGCCGCCAAGCTCGGCAAGAACGTCGGCGATGATTTCCGCGAGGGCAAGATCACCCTGCCCGTCGTCCTGTCGTTCCGGCGCGGCACCGAGGCCGAGCGCGATTTCTGGAAGCGCACGCTGGAGCGTGGCGAGATCGCAGACGGCGATCTGGAGCTGGCGCTCGCCACCATGCGCCGGCACCGCGCGCTGGAAGACACTGTCGAGCGCGCCCGCCATTATGGTGCCATGGCGCGCGACGCACTGGAGATCTTTCCGGCTTCGGACTGGAAACAGGCGCTGCTTGACGTGGTGGATTTCTGTGTGGCGCGCGCCCACTAGCGGCGGCGGTGCCTGGGTTCCCCAAGCGCCGCTCTGGCTTGGCGTAGGGTGTGAGCAGCCCCGTCTTTGCGAGGAGCCGCAGACGACGCGGCAATCCATCTTGCGATGGCAGCCGTCAGATGGATTGCTTCGTCGCGGCGCTCCTCGCAATGACGGCGGATGGATGTTGTCGAACGCGCTACCGCAACACGGTCGCCTTCACCCACCAGTCCGGATGATCGCGCCGGATCAGCTTGGCTGCCGTTGCGGCCTGACGGCAGGTGTCGAACAGCGCAAAACAGGTGGCGCCCGAACCTGACATGCGCGCCAGCCTGAC
>CAIWVR010000625.1 GCA_903916165.1 uncultured Hyphomicrobiales bacterium
CAATGATCCCGTTCTGGCGAGCCTCTGCGGGATAGAACTTTGCGGCATTAATCTTAGCTGCGACGATGGCTGCATAAGTTGCGCGCGCCTGCGCTGTTTGTGCAGCCAAGAGTAATCGTTGTTGTGCTTGCTGCTGAGCCAAGGCGCGTCTCTCGCGCAGACGCTCGATCTCCGCAGCCGTGGGCTTTGAGGGGTCCGGCTTAGGCCTTGGCGGGGTTTCCGGCTTCGGCGGCTGAGCTTGAGGAACCGGAGCGATGTCAGGTTCGGGGTCTTGAGGGTCAATCGGTTCAGGAAGCGGCACGGGTTCGGGTTCGCTTTCTGGCGGCGGCGCGAGAATTTCCGATTGTGCTTGCGGGTGCGTCTCGATGGCGACTTCGATCGCGTCAGCCATTATCTGCTTGGGCGCGGAGACGCCAAACGTAGCTAGCGCGGCAAGATGCACGGCGCTGAGCATGATGATAGCGAGCAGACGGACCGGCGCCCGGAGATGAAGCCCAAAGGTCGCTTGAGCGGGGAAGGTCATCGTAATGCTCAGGGCTGGCCGGGGGCGGCTGAAGCCGCATCCGGAAGGCGTCGTGTGGGACTGCGCGGCTCTGTGACAATCGCCACGCGTGTCAGCCCATGCGCTGACAAATCGTCCAGGACTGAAACCACATGGCCGAACGCTGTCTCCTGATCGCCGCGCAGCCGCACAACTCGCCCAGCGTCGTTCCCGATCTGGGCTTTGAGGCGACCAGCCAATTCGTCACGTGGAACCTCGTCTGTCCCGATCAAAACGCGACCTTCCCGGTTTATTGTCACAGTAATCGGGTCTTTTGGGTCAAGCGGCTTGGCCATGCGGGCCTCCGGCAGATTGACGGCCACGCCGGTCACGAGCATCGGCATTGTCACCATGAAGATGATCAATAAAACGAGCATCACGTCGACCATTGGGGTCACGTTGATCTCGGCCATAGGCCGATAACTTGCGCCTGAGCGCAGATCATTGAGAGGTGCGCCCATCAGAGCGCCGCTTGATTGATGGGGGCGTCCTCGACCATGAGGTCTTCTGCGTGGCTTTCAATCACATCGGCGAGCACTTGTGTCGTGCGCCCGATGGAGGCGGCTAACTTGTTGTAGCCTATCGATGCAGGAATGGCCGCAGCCAGCCCATAGGCTGTCGCAGCCAGAGCTTCTGCAATGCCGGGCGCGACCACAGCGAGGCTGGTGTCGCGACTTTCAGCTATACCAGCGAAGCTCGCCATAATGCCCCATACGGTGCCAAGCAAACCGATGAAGGGCGTCACGGACGCAATGATGGCGAGCAGGGGCAAGGCTCGATCAGCATCCCGGATTGTTTGACGTGCGGCGCGGTTCATTGCCTCGGCGAGCCTCTGCTTGCGCTCGCTCACGCCCTCACCCCGGATGGTCTTTTCGCGTGCCATTCGACCCGCAAGGAAGACCGCCTTAAGGGGCGGTCGCACATCGCCCAAGGCGGCACGGCGCGTCGCACTCTTCAAGGCATGGGCCGCAAACCACCCCTCAATGATCAGCAGCCAGCACCAAATCGACGCGAGCAGCAGGATGATCATCACGGATTTTCCGACAAGTCCGGCTTGCAGAAAAAGCACAATGGGAGACAGCGTGATGGGGTCCATCAACGATCGCCTTCTGAATGAATTTAAGGAGCGGCGAGAGAGGAGGCGCGGCCTGAACCGCGCCTCGCAGCGATGTCAGAATTTAAACTTCGCATCGACAAGGTACGTCCGTCCCGGGAACGGATGGAACAAAGTGTAATGCCGGTTGAAGATATTATCGACGCCGAAACTCACGGTGGAGCGTTCGTCGATCTTGTATTGCACGCG
>CAIWVR010000626.1 GCA_903916165.1 uncultured Hyphomicrobiales bacterium
CGTCGAACTCGCGGTTGAAGGTCTGGCGCGCGAAAATCTCGTGGTGTCCCAGCGTCAACCAATTGTGGTCGATGCCTTCGGCCTTGACGAGGCCCATGCGGAAATCGCGGAAATGGTCATAGTCGGTTGTGGCGATCGAGAGTTTCAGCTGGCTCATGGGCGTCCCCCTGTCGTTTCGTGTTTGGTCGTCTGTCGTGCGCGGGCCAAGACGTTGCTGGCCTGAGCGTTGAGCCCTGATACATCATTGCCGTCGCCGGGGGAATATCGGCCCTGACCCGCGTTGCGGCCCGGGCGCTCCGGCTTTATGGTCATAGAAACAGCGGATGAGGGATTAGCGGATGCTCAGGTGGTCGATTGCGACGGTCTCCATGGGCGGCACGCTGGAAGCCAAGCTCGCGGCGGTCGCCCGCGCGGGCTTCCGGGCCGTCGAGATTTTCGAGAACGATCTGACCTTTTTCTCCGGCAAGCCGCGCGATGTGCGCGCGCGGGCCGAGGATCTGGGGCTGGAAATCATCGGCCTGCAGCCATTGCGCGACTTCGAGGCCATGCCCGAGCCGCTCCGCACTCGCAATTTTGACCGCGCCGAGCGCAAGTTCGACCTCATGGAGGAGCTGGGCACGCGGTTTCTGGGCATGTGCTCGTCCGTCTCCGAGGATAGCGCGGATGATAAGGACCGCGCCGCCGCCGATCTGGCCGATCTGGCCGACCGCGCCGCACGCCGGGGCTTCCGGCTCGGCTATGAGGCGCTCGCCTGGGGCCGCCATGTCCGCGACTGGATGCAGGCCTATGAGCTGGTCTGCCTTGCCGACCGGCCCAATCTCGGCATCGTGCTCGATTCCTTCCACATCTGCGTCAACAAGAACCCGATTGCGCCGCTGGCCGATATTCCCGCCGCGCGCATCGGCCTCGTGCAGCTGTCCGACGCGCCGGGCATTCTGATGGACCCGATGTCGCTGTCGCGCCATCACCGCTGCTTTCCGGGGCAGGGCGACCATCCTGTGGCGCAATTCCTCGACGCGGTCATGAAGACCGGCTATCGCGGCCCGGTCTCGCTGGAGGCCTTCAACGACCAGTTCCGCGGCGCGCCGGTGGCGATGATCGCGCGCGACGGCATGCGCTGCCTGCAGATGGCGGGCGAAAGGCTCGATATGGACCGCGCGGCGCAGGGGCTGGAGCCTTTGCGCATCGGCGCTGCATTGCCGGCGGCTTCGCATATCGACGGGATCGAATTTGTGGAATTCGCCACGGGCGAATCGAGCGGCTTCGTCGATCTCCTGAAGGGGCTGGGCTTTGCGCGCGTGGCGCGGCATCGCTCCAAGGCGGTCGATCTCTATCGCCAGAACGATCTCAACATTGTGGTCAACCGCGAGCAGGAGGGATTCGCCCATGCCTTCGGCCTGCTGCACGGGACATCTATGTGCGCGCTGGGTCTGCGCTTCGAGCGGCCAGACGTCGCGCTGGACCGCGCCAATGCGTTGGGCGCGCCGACCTATTTCGGCCGCATCGGGCCAGGCGAATCGCTCATTCCGGCGGTGGCAGGCGTCGAGAATTCCCTGATCTATTTGATGGGTGCCAAGACCGATGGCGCGACCAACTGGGATCGTGATTTCGTTTTCGACAGTTCCGAGGCGCCCGGTGCCCTGAAGAGTTTCGATCATTTCTCGAATGTGCTGCGCCGTTCCGAATTCCTGTCGTGGATGACCTTCTACAAGAGCGTGCTGGGCCTCGTAAACGATCCGCAGGTCGAGGTGGCCGATCCTTACGGCGCCTTTTACAGCCGCGTCATTCGCTCGCCCGACGCCAAGGTGCGCATCCCGCTCAACATTGCCGACGGCGGCTCGACGGCGGTGTCGCGTTTCATCGATGCCTTCGGCGGCTCCGGCGTGCAGCATATTGCGCTGGAGACCGACGACATCTTCACCTTCGTCGAGGCGGCGGTCGCGCGCGGCGTGACCTTCCTGACGATCCCCGACAATTATTACGATGACCTGTCGGCGCGCTTTGCCGATCTCGACGATGCGCTGATCGCGCGGATGCGCCATCTGGGCATTCTCTACGACCGCAGCCGCACCGGCGAATTCTTCCAGATCTACACGGCGACCTTCGAGAAGACCTTCTTCTTCGAAATCGTCGAGCGCCGGACCTACGAACTCTTCGGCGCCGCCAACACGCCGGTGCGGCTGGCCGCGCAGGTTGCCGAGCAGGAGCGGGAAGATTAACCCTCTCCGAGAGGGAGAGGGTGGCCGCGCAGCGGCCGGGTGAGGGGGTGCGCCCTCTCCGGCTGAGAGCGTAACCCCTCATCCGTCGCGCTTCGCGCGCCACCTTCTCCCTCTGGGAGAAGGACGCTGGCGTCGCCTCGGGCTCCTCGCAATGACGATGGCTGGCGCCCCGCGCTGAACCTGCTAATTTGCCCGCCACCAAGCACCAACACGCCGTCCCTGGAGGAAATATGAGACTGTTCCGCTGCGCCTGCCATTCCGGCCTGTCCTATCTTCGCGCACCGGCTGACGCAGGCGGGTCCTCGCTGCCGCGCAGCGGCGGTCCGGTCGATGCTTCCGTGCTCGCCGATCTCGCGGCCGCCAGCCGTATCCTGGCCGACCAGGGCGTCGTCGACGCCTTCGGTCATGTCAGCATGCGCCACCCCAACGATCCCAACCGCTTCCTGATGTCGCGCTCGCTCGCGCCTGCGCTCGTCACGCCTGACGACATTATGGAATATGATCTCGATTGCGAATGCGTCGATCCGCGCGGCCGTGGCTCGTTCCTCGAGCGCTTCATCCATGGCGAGATCTTCCGCGCGCGCCCCGACGTCATGGCGGTGGCGCACAGCCATTCGCCCAATGTCATTCCCTTCGGCCTCGTCGACAAGCCGATGCAGGCGATGTTCCACAATGCCGCCTTCATCGCGCGCGGCGTGCCTGTGTTCGACATCAACGCCAAATTCGGCGACACCGACATGCTCGTCGGCAATGCCGAGAAGGGCGTCGCGCTGGCGCAGTCGCTGGGCGACAAGGATGTCGTGCTGATGCGCGCGCATGGGTCGGTCGCCACCGGTCCGAGCCTGCCGGTCGCCGTGTTCCGCGCCGTCTACACCGAGATGAACGCACGCCTGCAGTTCCAGGCGTCGATGCTCGGCGGTGGCGGTCCCATCGCCGCGCTCTCGCCCGGCGAAGGCAAGCTGGCCGATCTCGTGAATCTGGGCTCCGCGTCGCGTGCGTGGGACCTGTGGAAGCGCCGCGTCGGTTATTGAGGACTTGCACATGTCGCACAACAATGATCCGCGCCAGCAGCTTGTCGATTGCATCCGCATGTTGGAAAAAGCTGACATCATTGATCACAATGGTCATGTGTCAGTCCGTTACGGCGACAACCTTCTGATCAACAATGGCGCTGCGGTGAAGGGACGTCTCACGCAGGACGATCTCGTCGAGATCGACATGGACGGGAAGGTGGTGTCCGGAAACGGCAAGCCGCCGCTCGAATTCCACATCCACACCGAGATCTACCGCGCGCGTCCCGACGTGCAGGCGGTGGCGCATACGCATCCCAAATGGTCGACCTTCCTGACGATGGTGGGAAAACCCTACAAACATGTCTATGCGCAAGGCGTGCTGCTCGGCGACATTCCGGTGATGGACACGCCATTGTCGGTCAACACCAAGCCGATGGGCGAACGTCTGGCGGAAACGCTCGGCCAGCGCCCGGCGGTGCTGCTGAAATCGCACGGCGTGACAATCGTCGGCTCCAACATGATCGAGTGTTTCGCGCTCGCCGCCTATGTGGAAGAAAACGCCTATCGGCAATATATGGCCGAGCAACTGGGCGAGCCTTACGTCTTCTCGGAAGAGGAGAAAAAAGCCTGCTACGAGAAGCTCTGGTCGACGAGCCTGTTCCAGAAGACGTGGGATCATTATCGGTCGAAGGTGGTGTGAGCGAACCCTCTCCCATCGGGAGAGGGCGGACTCGGGGCAAAGCCCCGAGCCGGGGTGAGGGGATGGCGTGTCTCAGGCAGAGGCCGTAGCCCCTCATCAGTCCGCTCCGCGGACAGCTTCTCCCGGGGGAGAAGCGGGGCGCCCGTTGGCGTCCTCTAGATCGTGGCTTCCATCATCGCCCGCAATTCGCGCGTCACGTCGGGTGTCACGCCGAACCAGTCGCGGAAGGCCGGGCGGCCCTGGTGGAGCAACATGCCGAGCCCGTTGACCGTGCGGTTGCCGCGCGCGCGCGCCTCGCGCAGCAGCGGGGTCTCTTTCGGAATATAGACAATGTCGGACACCAGCGCGTGTTTGGGCAATTTGGCCAGTGACAGGTCGAGCGGGTCCTGGCCGACCATGCCCTGGCTCGTCGTATTCACCACCATGGCCGCATCTTCCAGCGCGTCGTGACGCTCGTCCCACGCCACTGCTTTGAGCGGCGCGCCGAATTCGCGCGCCAGCCCATGTGCGCGTTCGGGCGAGCGGTTGATGACGCGGATCTCGCGTGCGCCGCGGTCTGCGAGCGACAGGGTCACGGCGCGCGCGCCGCCGCCCGCGCCCATGACCACAATGGGACCGGCATCTGCGCGCCAGTCGGGTGCCGCTTCCAGAATGCCCTCAATATAGCCGAAGCCGTCATTGTTGGAGCCGCGCAAGGTACCGTCCGGGCACACGACGACGCAGGAAATCGCGCCGATGCGCCGCGCCTGCGGGTCGATCTCATCCATGAAGGCGAGCGCGGTCTCCTTGTGCGGGATCGTCAGGTTGCAGCCCGCAAAACCGAGCGGCTGCAGGGCGCGCAGGGCCGGGCCGATGCCATCGGGCTGCACGGCGAGTGGCAGATAGGTGCCGGCGAGCCCGTGTTTGGCAAACCAGTGATTGTGCAGCATGGGCGAGCGCGAATGCATCACGGGCCAGCCCATGACGCCGGCGAGGAGGAAACGGTCGGGATGCGCCATATTCGTCTCTGCTGCTTGGGTCTCGCCCGCAATCCTGCAAAGAACGGGCTGGCGCGTTCTAGCGGGTCGCACGGGCTGCGTCCAATTCCCCATTCGTCGTTCAACCGTCGCTTGTCATTGCGAGGAGCACAGCGACGAAGCAATCCATCTTTCGGCGTGGGTGAGATGGATTGCCGCGTCGCCTTCGGCTCCTCGCAATGACGAGGCGAAGATTGTAGCTTTGCCGCCACCTCGCCATCGCCATCGCCTGCGCGTGTGGAAAAGCTAACCCTGGCGCAGCACTTGCGCCATATAGGCCTCGATCGACGCCCAGTTGCGCCCCGCCTGCATCGCCTGCCGATAGGAGGCGACGATCTTTGCCGCCCCCGCGCTTTCGGTCGCCTTGCGGTCGAGCACGATCTGCGTTTTCGCGCGCATGGCGGCGATGACGTCCGTTGGAAAGGGCATCACCCTGGCGCCAGCGGCGACGAGATCGCCGATGGCTTGCGCATTGCTGGCCTGCGCGTCGATCAGGCCCGCCGTATGTTCGGCAGCGCAGGCGACTTCGACCATGGCGCGCAGGTCCTCGGGCAATTTCTCCATCGCCGCAAGCGAGAGCAGCGCCTCGGCCGCGCCATTGGGTTTGTTGAAGCCGGGCATGTGATAGACCGGTGCGAAGCGCTGGAAGCCGAGCGGTTGGTCGTTGACGGGTGAGAGCAGTTCGACGGCGTCGATCGTGCCGCGCTCGAGTGCCGGCACGATATCGCCCGGCGGGATTGATTGCGGCGTGGCACCGAGTTCACGATAGACCTCGCCACCCAGTCCCTGGACGCGGATGCGCAGGCCGGCAATGTCGTCGAGCGAGGTGATGGGCTTGCGAAACCAGCCGCCCATCGACGGGCCGGTGTTGCCGGCCAGCAGGCCACGCACGCCATGCGGCTTGTAAAAAGCGTCCCACACTTGCTGGCCGCCGCGTTGCTCGATCCAGGTCTGGTGTTCGAGCGGCGGCAGGCCGAAGGGTGCCGTGGTGAAGAGAGCCGCGCCCGGCAATTTGCCGTCCCAGAAGAACGAGGCGGTGTGGCCCATTTCCGCGACGCCGGTCGAGATTGCCTCGAACACGCCGAACGCCGGGACAATGGAGCCAGCGGGCAAGACCTCGACCAGCATGCGGCCGCCGCTCAGGCGGTTGATGCGCTGCGCAAGCCGTTCGGCAGAGACGCCGGGGCCGGGCAGGTTTTTGGTCCAGGACGTGATCATGCGCCAGCGGATTGGCGCATTCTGCGCGCGCGCGACATGGGGTGCGGCGACCAGTGCGGCACCGGAGGCGGCGATGAGGTGGCGGCGTGTGGGTGTGGTCATCTAGGTTTCAATCTCACCAGTGTGCGCGATCCCTCTCCCGTACCGGCGGGAGAGGGTGGCCGGCGAAGCCGGTCGGGTGAGGGCGTTAGCTACAAATGGGGAGTTGTCCGTGTGAAGCAGCCGCCCTCATCCGTCATGCTTCGCATGACACCTTCTCCCGCCAACGCGGGAGAAGGGCGCTCACGCCTTAGCTCTTCACGTATAAATTGCCGCCGCCCTGCAGGAATTCGGCGCTCTTGTCGGCCATGCCCTTTTCGCGTTCGGCGATCACGGCGGCTTCCGCGCGCAGGTCCTGCGAGATTTTCATCGAGCAGAATTTCGGCCCGCACATCGAGCAGAAATGCGCGACCTTGTGCGCGTCCTTCGGCAGCGTTTCGTCGTGATAGCTGCGTGCCGTATCCGGATCGAGACCAATGTTGAACTGGTCCTCCCAGCGGAAATCGAAGCGCGCGCGCGACAGGGCGTCGTCGCGCAATTGCGCCGCCGGATGGCCCTTGGCGAGATCGGCCGCATGGGCTGCGATGCGATAGGTGATCACGCCGACCTTCACGTCGTCCCGGTCGGGCAGGCCCAGATGCTCCTTCGGCGTCACGTAGCAGAGCATGGCGCACCCGAACCAGCCGATCATCGCCGCGCCAATGCCCGACGTGATGTGATCATAGCCCGGTGCAATGTCGGTGGTCAGCGGTCCAAGCGTGTAGAAGGGGGCCTCGTGGCACTCCTTGAGCTGCTTTTCCATGTTGATCTTGATCTTGTGCATCGGCACATGGCCGGGGCCTTCGATCATGACCTGGCAGCCCTTGGCCCAGGCGCGCTTGGTGAGTTCGCCCAGCGTTTCCAGTTCTGCAAATTGCGCCGCGTCATTGGCGTCGGCGATGGAGCCCGGACGCAGGCCGTCGCCCAGCGAGAAGGAGACGTCATATTTGCGCATGATGTCGCAGATCTCGTCGAAATGCGTGTAGAGGAAGCTTTCCTTGTGATGGGCGAGGCACCAGCGCGCCATGATCGAGCCGCCGCGCGAGACGATGCCCGTCGTGCGCTTGGCGGTGAGTGGCACATAGGCGAGCAGCACGCCGGCATGGATGGTGAAATAATCGACGCCCTGTTCGGCCTGTTCGATCAGCGTGTCGCGGAACACTTCCCATGTCAGCTTGATCGGGTCGCCATCGACCTTTTCGAGCGCCTGGTAGATCGGCACCGTGCCGATCGGCACCGGCGAATTGCGCATGATCCAGTCGCGGATGTTGTGGATGTTGCGGCCCGTCGACAGGTCCATCACGGTGTCCGCGCCCCAGCGGATCGACCAGACGAGCTTTTCGACTTCTTCGGCCATCGACGAGGTGACGGCGGAATTGCCGATGTTGGCGTTGACCTTCACGAGGAAGTTGCGGCCGATGACCATCGGCTCAAGTTCCGGATGGTTAATATTGGCCGGGATGATGGCACGGCCGCGCGCGATCTCGTCGCGCACGAATTCCGGCGTTACGAAAGCGGGAATGTCGGCGCCGAAGCTTTCGCCGTCGGCGAGCTTGTCATGGGCTTGCGCCAGCATGGCCTCGCGGCAGAGATTTTCGCGGTGGGCCGCATAGATCATCTCTTCGGTGATGAGGCCGGCGCAGGCGAATTCATATTGCGTGACGGGACCCGCGCCGCCGGCGAGCGGGGCGGTGATGGCGGGGCAGGGAGGCACCAGCTTTTCAGGCGGAACGTCGCCATTGTCGGCGGGCTGCACGGCGCGGCCTTCATAGGTCGCGAGATTGGCGCGGCGCGCGAGCCAGGACGCGCGGATGCGCTTGAGGCCCTTGGCGAGGTCGATGCCGATGTCGGTTTCCGTATAGGGGCCCGAGGCGTCATAGACGCGGACTGGCTCTTCCTTCGGGTCGCTGACCGAGATTTCGCGGTAGGGAACCTGAACGTCCGGGTGGCCCGGCACGGTGTAATAGACCTTCTTCGAGCCCGTGAGCGGGCCGGTGGTCACGGTTTCCGGCACCATCGTGCCGGCCTTCGGTTGAACGTTCATGCGCTGCTCCTCCCGCCAAGGCTGAATGAGGGTTCGCCAGCTCTTTGAAGGAAGTGTCGGGCCTCCGCTGGAGGCGCTGCCCTTCCCTTCCGCTGGCATTACCCAGTTCAGGTTCTATGGGTGTGATCTCAGCCGCCGGAGACAGTCCGGCAGCACCCCATGGCTCTGGGCGCAAGCTAGCGCGGGGGCGGGGCGGGTGCAAGGGGAGAGAGGAATCGCCGTTCAGTCGTTATTGCGAGGAGCGAAGCGACGCGGCAATCCATCTTTGGGCGCCGCCGCATCCATGCCCGCGTCCAAGATGGATTGCTTCGCTCCGCTCGCAATGACGATCGCTACGTCTCTTCCCCATACTGCGGGCGCGGGATGCCCATATGGGCTTCGCGCAGGGCCGACGACCAGCGTTCGCGCAGGTCACGGAAATAGGGATCGCTGGCGTCGATGCGGTGCTTGGTCTCATAGTCGAGCGCGCCCGAGCGCGTCACTGCAATGTCGATGGGCAGGCCGACGCCGAGATTCGACTTGATCGTCGAATCCATCGAGATCAGACCGATTTTCAGCGCGTCGTAGAGATCGGTGTCATAGTTCACGGCGCGGTCAAGGATCGGCTTGCCGTATTTGTGCTCGCCAATCTGCAGGAAGGGCGCGTCGGGCGTGCATTCGATGAAATTGCCGGCCGAGTAGATCATGAACAGGCGAGGTCCAGCGCCCTTGATCTGGCCCCCGAACAGGAAGGAAATTTCGAATTTCAGGTTCGCCTGTTCGAAGGCCTCCGCATAATTCTTCTCGACCCTGTTGAGCGCGCGGCCGATGAGCTGGGCGGCGGTGAACATGTCCGTCATGTCCTCGAGCCGCTCGGACTTTTTCGTCACCGGATTGTCGAGGCCCGTGTGGACGAGGTGCAGGACGTTCTGCGTGACGGACAAATTGCCGGCGCTGGCGATCGAGAAGGCGTGGCGGCCTTTCTTCTCGAACATGTGCAGCTTGCGGAAGGTCGATACATTGTCGAGCCCCGCATTGGTGCGCGTATCGGCGATCATCACGAGGCCGCCGCGCACCAATATGCCGCAACAATATGTCATGATATTTGCCCCCTGGCCGTCGGCACCCACCGCGCCGGGATCTTATAAACCCGGTGCGGCGGATGGGGCAATCATGCTTGCGCCTGCGCTTGGTTCTGTTCGGCGACAACGCCGACATCGATGAGATATTGCGTGCCGATGATCGCCCCCAGCGCATCATTGGCGGCGATGAAATCGGTCAGGAATTCATGCAGCCCGCCACTGAAAATCGTCTTGATCTGCGCCTGTTCCAGATGTGCGAGGGTCGCCCGCGCCTGGGCCTGCGCCGCGCCCGCGATGCCATAGGCCCGCCCGATATTGTCCAGCAGGCGCGTGATGTCATCGTAGCAGGAGCGCAGCGAGCGTGGCATTTCGGGCCGCAGGATGAGGAGTTCGGCGACAAGCCACGGCTTCACCGAGCCCTTGTAGACCCAGTGATAGGCGGTTAGCGCGGAGACAGCGCGCAGGATTGCCGTCCACTGGAAGTAATCAAACGTGCCGCCGACCTGCTCGGTGTCGGGCAGCAGAACATTATATTTCACGTCGAGCAGGCGCGCGGTGGTGTCTGCGCGCTCGACATAGAGGCCAAGCCGCGAGAACCAGTGTGAATCGTTGCGCAGCATGGTGTGATGCGCCGAGCCGTCGAAATCGAGCGAGGCCTTGCGCACGAATTCGAGGAAACGCGACAGCTCGGTCCGGTCGATGGGTCCGGGCTGGCCGAGTGCCGCTTCGAAGCGCTTCATTTCGAGCCAGGCGGTGTTGATCGCCTGCCACATCTCGATGGTCAGCGCGGTGCGCACGGCGCGCGCATTGGTGCGTGCGAATTCGATGCAATTGCAGATCGAGGACGGATTGTCGGGGTCGAAGGCGAGATAATGGATCGCCTGCGCCTCGGTCACAGCACCGATCTTTTCAATATAGCCTTCGAGAGCGCCGGCGGCGTTGAGCGTGCTTTCCCATTCCGTACCGGTGCCGCCATAGGCGGTCGGCAGGGTGGCGAGGCGCTGGGCAGCCTCGATCGTGCGCGCGAGAAAATCCGCGCGCTCCATGTAGCGCGAGAGCCAGTAGAGGTTGTCGGCGGTGCGCGAGAGCATCAGGCTGGCCCTCCCGGTTCATCGTCGATGACCCATGTGTCCTTGGTGCCGCCGCCCTGGCTGGAATTCACGACGAGAGACCCTTCTTTCAATGCGACACGTGTCAGGCCGCCGGGGATGACGCGCACGCCGTCGGCACCCGACAGGACGAACGGGCGCAGGTCCACATGCCGTCCGCCAATGCCGTCTTCGAACGAGGCCGGGCAGGTGGACAGAGCCAGGGTCGGCTGCGCGATGAAACCGTCGGGATCGTTGGTGAGCTTGACCGCGAATTCCGCGATCTGTTCCTTCGTTGCGTGAGGGCCGACAAGCATGCCATAGCCGCCCGAGCCATTGACCTCTTTCACGACCAGTTCCCCCAGATGATCGAGGACATATTTCAGCGCATCGGGCTCGCGGCAGCGCCAGGTTGGCACATTTTTCAGCAGCGGGTCTTCGCCGAGGTAGAATTTGATGATCTCGGGCATGTAGGTGTAGACGGCCTTGTCATCGGCGACGCCGGTGCCCACCGCATTGGCGAGCGTGACGTTGCCGGCGAGATAGGCGCTCATCAGGCCTGGCACGCCCAGCGCGGAATCCGGGCGGAAGGCGAGCGGATCGAGAAAATCGTCGTCAAGTCGGCGGTAGATGACATCGACGCGCTGCGGCCCCTGCGTGGTGCGCATATAGACGATAGTGTCCTTCACCAGAAGGTCGCGGCCCTCGACAAGCTCCACGCCGAGTTTGTCGGCCAGAAACGAATGCTCGTAATAGGCTGAATTATAGATGCCCGGCGTCAGCAGCACGCAGGTCGGGCTGGTGCCCGCATGGGCCGGTGCAACCGAGCGCAGGCTGGAGAGCAGGGCGTCGGGATAGTTTTCGACGGGCGCAACGCGGTGCTGCGAGAACAGCTCCGGCAGCAGGCGCATCATGACTTCGCGGTTCTCCAGCATGTAGGAGACGCCAGAGGGCGTGCGCGCATTGTCTTCCAGCACGTAGAAGTCGTCTTCGTCGATGCGCACGATGTCGATGCCCGAGATATGGACATAGACGTCATGGGGCACATGGACGCCGCGCATTTCCGGGCGGTAGTGCTCGTTGTTGAGGACGATGTCCGCCGGGATGATCCCGGCCTTGATCACCTCAGCCTTGCCATAGACGTCGGCCAGAAACATGTTCAGCACTCTCACGCGCTGGATGAGACCGGCCTCGAGTCGGGTCCATTCGGACCGACCCAGCACGCGCGGGATGATGTCGAAGGGGATGAGCCGTTCCGTGGAATCCTTCTCGCCATAGACCGCGAAGGTGATGCCGATGCGGCGAAACATCAGTTCCGCCTGCGTGCGGCGCGAGGCCAGCAGTTCGGGCGGCGCGGACTGGATCCAGCGGTTCACCCGCTCATAGACCGCGCGTGGCAGCCCGTTGGGCTGCGTCATCTCGTCAAAAAACCGCCCCGTTGCCAATGCCCGGTACTCCATCCGCCAATCCCGTCCATTTCAACAGGCAAGCAAGCAGGGCGCCACCAAAAACTGGGCCATCACGCTGGCCGACCGGTGATCGAGACTGAATGTGCCTGCAGCTTGAGCAGAAAGCGTCGCGATCGCCGGATTTTTCACCGGTTTGCGCAGGAGTGCAGGCCGCAGAACGTTGCCTGGCCGCCGCCTTGAACCGGGCGTGCTGCTCGTGAGAAAAGGTTTCCGTGCCCGGGGCGCGCGCCTGCGATCACGCTCAAGCGGGGCGGAGGCTGTGCCCGCGTTCGCTGTTTCACGTTTTATCATGTGGCCCGTGGACTGCGGGCGATGCCTCTGTGCATGGCCCTTGGCCTGCTTTGCCTCTCGGCTCTGGCGGCTCTGGGGCCCTTGCGCGCGACAAGGTTTTGGTTCACTCGTGATCCATCAGTTCACTGAAGCGTAGAGCATGCATGGGCCCGGCATCAGGCTTGTGCGTGATTTTCTATTCCGGGGTCGTCTCAATCCCGACGCGGTGAACGTTTATTCTTCAACTTGTGGCGGCGATGTCCGCCGGTCCGGTGATCTCCATGAAACGTACGGCCGCCCTCGTCATCGTCTTTCTTCTTCTCGCAGGATTTGCGGGCGGGCTTGCCTATTTCCAGTTCGCCGTGAAGCCGAACATGATCAAGGGCTTCATCGCGGGTGCGCCGCGCCCCGTGCCGGCGGTCGCTGTGGCTGACGCGAAGACAGAGACATGGCAGGCGCGCATCGCGGCCATCGGCACCTTCCGTGCCGTGCAGGGCATTGACGTCGCGCCGCAGGTGGGCGGCGTCATGCGCTCGATCCATTTCGACTCCGGGCAGGATGTGACGAAGGGCCAGTTGCTGGTGCAGATCGACGATTCCGTTGAGCAGGCAGATTTGAAGTCCAATCTGGCGACCTTGCGCAATGCCGAACTCGCCCTTGATCGCCAGCAGCAGCTCGTCACCGGCGGGTCCACTGCCTCCGCCAATGTCGACACCGCGCTGGCTGCGCGCGATTCCGCCGCCGCGGCGGCTGACCGCACGCGTGCCCTGATCGCCCAGAAGGCGCTTGCCGCGCCTTTTGCCGGTCGCCTTGGCCTGCGCAAGATCGACGCCGGTCAATATGTGCAGCCGGGCACATCCATCGTGACCCTGCAGCAGCTCGATCCGATTGAAGTGGACTTCCCGGTCCCCGAGCAGGAGCTGTCCCGCGTGGCCGTTGGCCAGCCGATCGAGATCGTCGTGGATGCTTTCGCCAACAGGTCATTCTCGGGCAAGGTGACGTCCATCGATGCGCGCGTCAGCATCGAGTCGCGCACCATTCTGCTGCGCGCGCAGGTCGCCAATCCCAAGCGTGACTTGCGTCCCGGCATGTTCGCCAATGTCGCCGTGCTGGTTGGCGAGGCCAAGGATGTGGTCACCATTCCGCGCACCGGCGTGTCCTATTCGCTGTATGGCGACACGATCTATGTGGTGAAGCCCGCGCCGCAGGATCTGGCTGCTGCGCAGGCCTCCCCGGTGCCCGGCGGTCAGCCGCTCATCGTCGAGCGTCGCGTCGTCAAGACCGGCGATACGCGCGGCGACCGCGTGGCGATCTCCGATGGCGTCAAGACCGGCGAGCGCGTCGTGACCGAAGGCCAGCTCAAGCTCCAGCCCAATGCGCGCGTGCGCATCGATGACACCGCGGGCCTCAAGGCCCCGCACGAACTGCCGCGCCAGTAAGGAGCGCTGTTCACATGAGTTCGTTCACCGACCTTTTCATCCGCCGTCCTATCCTCTCGACGGTGGTGAGCCTGCTCATCCTGCTCGTGGGCCTGCAGGCCGCCTCGAAATTGCAGATCCGGCAATATCCGGAACTCGCGCAGACCACGATCACGATCACCACGAGCTATCCAGGCGCCAATGCCGACCTGATCAAGGGCTTCATCACGACGCCGCTTGAACAGGCGGTCGCGAGCACGGAGGGCGTCGACACGATCATCTCCAATTCGCAGCAGAACACGTCGCTGATCACGCTGAACCTGCGGCTCAACGCCAATCCCGACCGCGCCGTCACCGACGTTCTGTCGAAGGTAAACCAGGTGCGCTCGTCGCTGCCGCGCGAGGCCAACGATCCTGTCGTCGTCAAGCAAACGGGGCAGGGCTATGCGCTCATGTACATGTCCTTCAACTCGAAGGTCCTGACCGCGTCGCAGATCACCGATTACCTGACGCGCGTCGTGCAGCCGCGTCTGCAGACGGTGGATGGCGTCGGCAATGCGCAGATCCTTGGCGGACAGACCTTCGCCATGCGAATCTGGCTCGATCCCAACCGGATGGCGGCGCGCGGCGTGACGCCGGCCCATGTGCGCGAGGCGCTCGCCGCCAATAATTTCGTGTCCGCCGCCGGCCAGATCAAGGGCGACTTCACGCAGACCAGCATCAATGCGCTCACCTCGCTGTCGAGCGCCGCCGCCTTTGGCGATCTCGTCGTACTCGCGCGCGGCGACAGCCTGACCCGCCTGTCGGCCATTGCCGACATCGAGCTGGGGCCCCAGTCGGTCGATTCCTCCTCGGTGTTCGATGGCCTGAAAGCCGTGTTCGTGGGCATTTACGCGACGCCCTCGGCCAATCCGCTGACGGTGATCGACAAGGTGCGCGCTGCATTCCCTGACATTCAGGGGCAGTTGCCCACCGGCATCGAGGCGGCCATCGCCTATGATGCGACTGAATTCATCCGCGCCTCAATCTCGGAAGTCGCCAAGACGCTGGGCGAGGCGGCGTTCATTGTCGTCATCGTCATTTTCCTGTTCCTCGGCAATTTGCGCTCGACGCTGATCCCCATCGTCACCATTCCATTGTCGCTTGTGGGCGTGATGATCGCGCTGCTGGCGATGGGCTATTCGATCAATCTGCTCACCCTGCTGGCATTGGTGCTCGCCATCGGCCTTGTCGTGGACGACGCCATTGTCGTTGTCGAAAACATCTACCGCCACATCGAGGAGGGGATGACGCCCTTCGATGCCTCGATCAAGGGCGCGCGGGAAATTGCCATGCCCGTCATCTCGATGACGATCACGCTGGCGGCGGTCTATGCGCCCATCGGCTTCGTCTCGGGCGTCACCGGCGCACTGTTTCGTGAATTCGCCTTCACACTGGCCGGCGCGGTGGTCGTCTCGGGCGTGATCGCGCTGACGCTGACGCCGATGATGTGCTCGGTTCTGCTGCGTCCCCCGGTGGCCGGACAGGGTGGTCTTGCCGCGCGTCTCGACCGCATCTTTGAGTCCCTGCGCAAGCGCTATGAAAAGCGCCTGCACAAGACGCTCAACTTCCGCGCCATGACCATGCTCGTGCTGGTCGGCGTGCTGGCGCTCACCGGGATCATGTACACCTCGACGCCGAAAGAACTGGCACCGGAAGAAGACCAGGGCATTCTCTTCCTGATCGTCAAGACGCCGCAATATGCCAATCTCGACTATCTCGAACAGACCACCGGCGCGCTCTACAAGGTGCTCGACCAGATTCCCGAAAAGAGCCATGTCTTCACCATCAACGGCTCTGGCGGCGTGCATCAGGCCTTCGTCGGCCTCCTGCTGAAGCCATGGGAGCAGCGCAAGCGCTCGCAAAAGCAGGTCCTGCAAGACTTGCAGGGCAAGATTGCCACCATCACCGGCGCGCAGGTGCTTGCTTTCGCCCCGCCCGCTCTGCCCGGCTCGACAGGTGGTCCGCCGTTGCAGTTTATCATCCGCTCAACGGGTGATTACCAGCAGCTTGCGACCGTCCTCGAAGCCATGCAGGGCGCGACGCGTGAAAGCGGCATGTTCATCTTCACCGACGGCGACCTGAAATTCGACACGCCGCAGGTCGAATTCAAGATCGATGCCGACAAGGCGAACCGCCTCGGCATCAAGATGAGCGATATCGGCAATTCGCTGGCGACGTTGCTGGGCGGCAATTACGTCAACCGGTTCAACCTCTATGGCCGCTCTTATCAGGTGATCCCGCAGGCACCGCGCGAGTTCCGGCTCACCGATGACTGGCTGACGCGCTACCAGGTCAAGACAGGTTCGGGCGAGCTTGTGCCGCTCTCGGCCGTCGCCACCGTCGCCAACACGGTGCAGCCCAATGCGCTGACCTCGTTCCAGCAGCTCAATTCCGCGACTCTGTCTGGCGTGCCCTTCCCCGGCCGCACGCTGGGCGAAGTCATCGAATTTCTGCAGGACAAGGCGAAGGAGGTCTTCCCGGAGGGCTATACCTACGATTTCAACGGCGATGCGCGCCAATATGTGCAGGAGGGCAGCGCGCTGGCGGTGACCTTCGTTTTCGCGCTGATCGTGATCTTCCTCGTGCTCGCGGCGCAGTTTGAAAGTTTCCGCGATCCGCTGATCATCCTCATCGCGCTGCCGACATCGATCTTTGGCGCGCTCCTGCCTCTGAACGTGCTCGGCATTCTGGGGGCGGGGTCGATCAACATCTACACCCAGATCGGGCTTGTGACACTCATAGGACTCATCACGAAGCATGGCATTCTCATGGTCGAGTTTGCCAACAAGCTTCAGGAGGAGGAGCATTACTCGCGCCGCGAGGCGATCGAGCATGCCGCCGGCGTGCGTCTTCGCCCGATCCTGATGACGACGGCGGCCATGGTGGTGGGCATGATCCCGCTGATCCTGGCCTCGGGGGCTGGCGCGCGCAGCCGCTTCGACATCGGTCTCGTGATCGCGGCCGGCATGTCGATCGGCACGCTGTTTACCCTGTTCGTGACGCCGGCGGTCTATTCCTTCATCGCCCGCGACCACAGCAAGGATCGCGCGGAGACGGCAAGGCCGGATCTTGCGGGGCCGCCCCATGCCGAGCCCCGCGCGGCGGAGTAGGGCGACGCTGATCGACATCCGGAACGGTTGAGTTTAAGCTCGAAGCAGGTTTTATGACCTGTTTCGAGCTTTTATTTGCAGGTTTTGATTGACTCGTAAATCAACTGAGGCGATTGTTGAGCTTCTTTGCAGGCGAGGTCAGTTGATCTCGTTCAACCCTCGCTTGCCGGTCGGCGAAAGCCAACGGCGATGGCTCTGGCTCCATCCCGAAGTCAGCAGATGGGTTTGGGCGAGAGGCTCGGACCGCCTCGAGCAGAGACATTTCGATGACGTTCGCGCCTTTCTGACGAGCTTCATCATCGGCGGTGATTTCGACGATGACGTCAGACTGAAGGAGCTCAAAACGTCAGCGCACGGCTGGTACGAGCTGCGGATTATCTTTCATCCACAGCACAGGATGATCGGGGGCTTTGTGAAGCCAGGAGAGTTTGTCGCCCTGACCCATGGGCGGCGCGACCGCCTTGACAAGAACTTTGCGCCGACGATCGACAGGGCGCGGAAACTCTGGACTTCGCTGTTTCCCGATTGCCCACCTTCAGTCGTCGAGCGCGCCCTCTTGCTGGAGACCTTCGATGTCTGATGTCGACCAGAGGCTGACGGAAGGCGCTGTTCGCGCGCAGGCGCGGATGCGGATGTTCTTTCTCTTGCGGAAGGCCTGGAAACGGCGCGCCGCCGAAGGCATGACCGCCAAGGAGCTCGCGGCCAGGCTCGGCCGCGACAAGGCGCAGGTGTCTCGCGTCCTCAATGGAAGCGTCCCGACGATCACTCTTGAAACGCTTGCGCTGTTTCTGGACGGGCTCGATCACCAGTTGATCATCGACTGCCGTGCTGCGGAAGACGTGCCCTTATCCAACTCGGCTGCGCCTCGAACGGAGCCGGACGCAGGCTCCGTGGCTCATCTTGAAGACAAGCGCGCGCGGTCGGCGTGAGGATTCAGCCGGACGTCGGTTGATGTGGGCGGCGGGGCGGGGTAAACCCCGGCCCGGTTCACGTGTAAGGGGCGGTGTGCGCCCCGCTTTCCTGTCAGGTCGCCATGTCCACTCCCGATCCCGTCAGCCGGCGGCGCACCTTCGCGATCATCTCGCATCCTGACGCGGGCAAGACCACGCTGACCGAAAAGCTGCTGCTGTTCGGCGGTGCCATCCAGCTCGCAGGCGAGGTGCGCGCCAAGGCCAATCGCCGCCAGACCCGGTCCGACTGGATGGGCATCGAGCGCGAACGCGGCATTTCGGTCGTCACCTCGGTCATGACCTTCGAATATGCCGGAAACGTCTTCAACCTGCTCGACACGCCAGGCCATGAGGACTTTTCGGAAGACACCTATCGAACGCTCACCGCC